>CAZDAP010000001.1:0-27132 GCA_964503585.1 uncultured Lachnobacterium sp.
ATGCGGGAGGCTTCACTTTTTGTGAGGTTCTCCCAATTTATTTCGTCTTCAATCTGATGTGCCTGTCGATACTCCTTCAAGCGTTCTATCTGTCGTGGCGTAGCTGGCGATTGTTTTTTCGCTTTATAGGTTAGCGTGATTGGATTTAAATAGGTCTCGCCATTTTCCCGCTCTAATGCTAACTGCTTTAGTTTTTCAAACACCTGCCAGGTTTCTATGGCGTCATCCAACGCCCGATGTTCTCTTTTTCGCTCAATCCCAAAATACGCACACAAACTCTCTAATTTTTTTGATTGCTCAGCAGGTAAAAGTACGCGAGCCAGTTTCAAGGTATCGCAGCCTTTGGATTCTAGTGGTCGCTTATGATTTACCGCCCATTGTTTTAAAAAACTATAGTCAAAATTTATGTTTTGTCCCACCAGAATATAACCATCGATAAATTCTAACAACTCTTTTATCGCTTCATCTCGGTCTTCCCCATTTGCAACCATCTCATCTGTTATCCCTGTTAGTTCTATAATTCTTGTGGGAATTTTGCAACGAGGATTAATCAGACAATCCATTTTAGCCACAATCTGATTTTCTTTTATTTTTACTGCACCAATTTCTATAATCTGGTCTGTCTTTGCCGACAAACCCGTCATCTCTAAGTCAAGCACTACATATTCTTCTATCATGCTCTTTTATCCTTTGCCTTACATAAATCATTCAAAAAACATTCACTGCACTTTGGACTTCTGGCAAAACAAATATTACGACCAAAGGAAATAATCTGAATGTTGTATAAAATCCAATGATCCTTTGGTAGTTTTCGCATAAGTTCATATTCTATCTTTTCTGGATCATCTTCTTTTGTAAATCCCAAGCGTTTTGAAATACGCTTTACATGGGTATCCACTACAATACTTGGCTGATTATAAATATTACCTCGAATTACATTTGCCGTTTTTCTCCCTACCCCGGCCAAGGTTAACAAATCATCCAGTTCAGAAGGCACCTCACCATCATAAACCTCTACTACACGCTTTGCGCAGGCAATAATATTTTTTGCTTTGTTATGGAAAAATCCCGTTGGACGTATATCCTGCTCCAATTCCTTCAAATCCGCATTGGCAAACTTCTCCAAGGTATCATATTTCACAAATAAATCCTTTGTTACAATATTCACTCTGGCATCGGTGCACTGGGCACTGAGAATCACAGCAATCAAAAGCTGCCATGGCGTTTCATGATTCAAATAACAAATATATTCTGTTCCATATACTTCATCTAAACGTTTTAATATTTCTTCGGTTCTCTTTGAAGCCATCGCTACTCCTTTCACCGTCTTCTATTATTTTCTTTGCTTTTCTGCTGTCATATCTATTTCTGGATTTACATACATAATGTGAGCTTGATGACTTAAGACATCTCTTTTATCATATTCGTATAATACCCAGACTGTTTTTGAAAGCGGATGTGGAAATGTAGATAAATCACCAAGGAAATCATAGGAAAATGGCTCCACGTGAGACATTTTTCCATTCTTACAATAATAATGCGTAATGGTTTTAAATGCACCTGCATCTCCTGCCCATACGGGACGGCTTTTACTATTCTCTCGATAGTACAAGTCAAAGACCAGCGCCTGTCTCATACAGTCATAGCGTTCTTCAAAATCTTCTCTATCCTGCCATTCTTTTTTCACAAAATCCAATAAGATTTCACAACGTCGGATTCTAGAATGACTCATTCCAAATAATCTCTGCTCTTCGTAATAATCTCCTAGTTTTTGGAACATATCAAAGGCACTGCTGTATGCTGACTTTAATACCTTAATGGCAATTTCATATTGCCCACTGTTATAGTAAACCTCTAGCATCTCTTCAATACGCTTCATCTTTAATATGTCATCATAGGATAACCATTTGGTAGCCAGCACTTCATATGGTGGCTGGTCGTGATAAAGAATTTCATATTCCTTTGCATGTTCATACATATAAGAACCCTTTAAAACTTTCAAAAAGCCCATCTGTAACTGATTTGGTTCCAAAGCATAAATATCATCAAAGGATTTTCGGAATGTATCATAATCTTCATAAGGAAGCCCGGCTATTAAATCCAAATGCTGATGAATATTTCCAAAACTCTTTACTTTATTTACAATCTCCTTTAAACGTTCCAGTTTCATGGTACGTTTAATTTCCTGAATCGTCACCTCATTCGTGGACTGCACGCCAATTTCCAACTGAATTAAGCCTGGGCGCATCTTTTCCATAAGTGCCAATTCTTCCTGGTTAATCAAGTCTGCTGATACTTCAAAATGAAAATTGGTTACACCATTGTCATGCTCCAAAATATACTGCCAGATACTCATCGCGTGGGCATGATTGCAATTAAAGGTTCGATCTACAAATTTAACCTGTGGCACTTTCTGGTCAATAAAAAACTGAAGTTCCTCTTTCACCAGTTCCAAATCGCGAAATCGTAATTTCTTGTCCACAGAAGATAGGCAATAACTACAGGAGAATGGACATCCTCTGCTGCTTTCATAATAAATAATGCGATTTGAAAAATCCTCCATTTTGTCGTAACAGAATGGAATATCACTCATGTTCACAATTGGTCGCCAAGGATTTACGTGAATGTTTTTTTCTTCTCGATATGCAATTCCGAGAATTACTTCTAATTGTTTCTTTTTTTCATTGGCAGAATCATTTTTGTAATAATCACAAAGTTCACAGAAGGTTTCTTCTCCCTCTCCCATCATAAGTCCAGTTACCTCTGGGTGTTTCTCCAAAAAAGTTTCCACTTCAAAAGAAACTTCTGGTCCACCTAACCAGATTGGAACGTTAGGACAAAGTTTGTGAAACTCTCTAATCACCTCTTCGATAATAACTAAATTCCAAATATAACAGGACAACATTAACACATCTGGTTTTCGTTTATAAATCTCTTCTAATATATAGTCTGGCTGGTTATTAATGGTAAATTCTGCGATTTCCACCATATCCTGATATTCTTCTGCCGCAGCTTTCAAAGAATATACCGCCAGATTTGAATGAATATACTTTGCATTGATTGCAGTTAGTAAAATCTTCATATTTTCCGTCTCCACTATTCATCAAATTCCATAATAACAAAGAAACCTTTTTCTGTTTCTGTAATATCTACCACAACACCTTCTCTGGATTTTAATCGTTCACTTACTGTGTAATTTCCCGACATAGCGATAGCATGTTCAATTGTATAATAATAGGAGGTTGGCAATTTACCTTCCGTAACGGATAATCTATCCCCTACTTTTGTCAATCCCGATCTCTCCATTTTAAATTCCATTCGTCTCATATATGTTCCTCCAAACCGAAACTTTCACTATCTAAAAATACTATCTAAAAAGTCAGGCCCCGCGACCTGACTTTAATTTATCACATTATTCTTTTCCATTCCAGCAATATGTACATAACTTACATGGAGAAATACCAATTGCTTCAATAATATCATCCAAGCGCGCATATTGTAATGAAGTGAATCCTAATTTCTTACAAATATCTTCTAACATTAATTTGTATTTTTCACTATCTGGATTTGTATATTCTGCTAATAACTCATCTGTAATTTCTCCTTCGCGTTCCATAATTACACGACGGGTAATTAAATCCATTTCCGATGTAGAACGGGAGAAATTCAAATATTTACAGCCATACATAATTGGTGGACATGCTGGACGCACATGTACTTCCTTTGCACCACTATCATATAAGAAATCAGATGTCTCGCCTAACTGTGTACCACGTACAATAGAATCATCTACCAATAACAACTTTTTATCCTTAATTAAGGACTGTACTGGAATTAATTTCATTTTTGCAATCATGTTACGCTGTGCCTGACTAGTTGGCATAAAAGAACGTGGCCAGGTTGGTGTGTATTTAATAAATGGACGAGTGTATGAAATATGCGCTTCATTGGAATATCCAATTGCTGCTGGAACGCCAGAATCTGGTACACCTGCTGCATAATCTGGATTAACATTATCACGTCTCGCCATACGTCGACCTGTTTCATAACGCATTTCTTCTACGTTAACACCTTCATAGGTAGAAGTTGGATATCCGTAGTATACCCAAAGGAAGGAACACATCTTCATCTCTTCTCTTGGCTCACTAAGTGTTTCCACACCATCTGCTGTCATAAATACTATTTCAGCCGGTCCTAATTCTTTATAATCACTATATCCAAGATTTAAATATGCAAAACTTTCAAATGAAAGACAATATGCATTCTCTTTTCTTCCCACAATAATTGGAGTACGTCCCAATCGATCACGGGCACCATAGATTCCTTCTGATGTAAGAATCAACACACTTAACGACCCCACTACCTTTTCCTGTAGGAACTGTAAACCTTCTAAAATGGTATCTTTTTGATTAATAATTGCTGCTGCAACTTCTGTAGGGTTGATACTTCCACCACTCATCTCCAAAAAGTGTGTTTTCCCAGAATCATAACATTCCTGTACCAACTCTTTTGCATTTGCAATTTTACCCACGGTTGTAATGGCAAAACTGCCTAAGTGAGAGTGTACCAAAAGAGGTTGCGGTTCAAAATCAGAAATACACCCGATTCCGATATTTCCCTGCAATTCCTCTACATCCTTTTCAAACTTGGTTCGAAAAGGGGAGTTTTGAATGTTGTGAATCGCTCTATCAAATCCATTTTCTCCATAAACAGCCATACCCGCTCTTCTTGTTCCCAAATGAGAATGGTAGTCTGTTCCATAAAATAAATCTATAATACATGATTCCTTTGACGCTACTGCGAAAAATCCGCCCATAATCTGGCCTCCGTTTTCTTTATCTATCTTTCGTATTATTAAAATTAATGTTTATACCACTGACCTATAATAATACTCTAGAAATTATTCGTCAAACAATGTTTACAAATTTGTACATTAATTTTACTTATAAAATTGATTTTATTCGTAGCGTAAAGCATCAATTGGGTTCATCTTTGCCGCTTTATTCGCTGGGAAGTAACCAAAGAACAATCCAATTCCCATAGAAAATGCTAAGGATATTACAATACCTCCGATAGACGGCATCGCTGGATAACCCAAATAATTAGACAACAACACTCCTGCAGTAATACCAAGAATCAAACCTAAAATACCACCAATTAAACAAATAATAATGGCTTCCACAATAAACTGTGCTCGAATAGAAGAATTCTTTGCTCCAAGGGCTTTTCGCGTTCCGATTTCTCTCGTTCGTTCCGTAACAGACACCAGCATAATATTCATAACGCCAATGCCACCTACCAAAAGAGCAATCCCTGCAACAATAGAAATCGCCATAGTAATGGTATCCAACATGTTGGTTAACATGGCAATCATACTTTCCAAGGTCATAACCGTTACTTCAAAGTCCGCATTATTTCTATAATATGGTTCATAAAAACTTTTGATATTTTTCGAAAGTTGTTCCGTATCCACACCTACAGCAGAACTCACACGAATTACGGAGTATTGATTCTTTGCATGATCAATGGCCATCGCTGTCTTTAATGGAAGATAAACGGTACTGCTCCCAAATCCAAACATACTCATGCTGCTCATACTAGAAGCACTGGTACTTTCATATACACCAACGATAGTCAGCACAATATTGGATTCTTCCAACCCTACTTCGATCTCACTGCCAACTGCGGCATGTACATCTCCATCAAACAAATCATCTACCAAGCCCGACTCTACAAGACATACCATATTCTGGTTATTATAGTCTAACTCAGAAAACATGGCACCTGCCACAATCTCAATTGGAGAGGTGATAAAATAGCCTACGCTAGTTCCCTTCAAAGAAACCCCTGTTTCTTTATCCTCAACCTGAGCAGTACCACTGCCCACTGAATGAGAAATGTTAATCGCGTATATATCATCTTTAAATCGCTCACACATTTCATGGATCATATCACCTGTGATATAATCCCCATCTGTCATTTCTGCATCACTATTCGAAACTTCGTACTCTACACCATCAATAAGATTACTATAATCATTTTCCTGACTACGAGCACTTACGGTTACGTACACATCATTCGACCCCATGGATTGTAAACTTTCTTCTACAGAAATGGTGAGTGAGTTACCTACTGTAAAGATTGCAATTACCGCACCAATACCAATAATGATTCCAAGCATCGTTAAAAGGGCTCTCATTTTGTTTGATTTTAAACTGGTGATTGCAAGGATAATGTTTTCTTTTAATAACACTTACAACACCTCCCTTTTTTCTACGACTTCTCTTCGTTCTGCCTCTACATCTCTCTTTACTACTTCGCTGACGATATTACCATCTCGTATGGAAATAATACGATCCGTTTCTTCTGCCAACTCTGGAGAATGGGTAATAAGTACAATTGTTTTATTCTGTTCTTCATTTAATTTATGGAATAAATCCATTACCAAACGACCAGTCTTTGTATCCAAAGCACCCGTAGGTTCATCTGCCAAAATAATAGCAGGGTCATTTGCCATGGCACGTGCAATCGCAACACGCTGTTTCTGTCCACCAGAAAGTTCTTCTGGTAAATGATTTGCTCGCTCTGACATCTCTACCATTTCCAAAAGTTCTTTTGCACGACGTCTTCTTTCTCCACTTGGTACACCTGCATACAGCATTGGCAATTCCACATTACGAAGTGCGTTGGTTTTTGGAATCAGATTATATGTCTGAAATACGAATCCAATTTTTTGATTTCGAATATCTGAAAGTTCATTGTCATGCGCTTTTTCCACATCAATTCCGTCCAAATAGTAACTGCCCGATGTAGGACGATCCAGAACTCCTATCAAGTTCATTAACGTCGATTTTCCAGAACCCGATGGACCTACAATGGATAAAAACTCTCCCTCTTTTACCTCAAGAGAAATACCATGCAATATTTCCAATTCATTGGGCTCTCCAATATAGAATTTTTTTACGATATTTTCCAGCCTAATTATAGTACCCATTTTTGCATCCTTTCTACTTTACTAAATGCCTGCGTCTGCACCCATCATGTTCAGCAATTCTTCAATAGAACTGCTTCCCTGTGCATCTGGTACTAAAATCTGTGTATTTTCATTAATCAAATCGCTGATAACTTCTACATAATAAGTGCCTTGAATACCTATCTGAACATCCAATTCTGTTGTAATAAGGTTACCATCTTCATCCTTGCCATCTACTCGTTCCAGATATGCGGTACCATCTTCTCTTGTATACACCGCATCATAAGGAACGGACCAGACATCAACTCTTTCTTCTGTTATAATGCTTGTCTTTGCATTCATGCCCAAACGAAGTCTATCATTCTGTTCTTTTAACTCGATTTTAACAAGGTAAGTCGCACTTGTAGAACTACTGCCTATTAAACTGCTGGTATCTATACCGCTCATAAGACTGCTCAAAGAACTTGTGGAACTGCCGCTATTAGTTGCACGAGGTGCTATATAAGTTACCACACCTTCTAATTCTTCATCTCTGGTTGCATCCGTTTTAATCAGTACCTTCATACCAAGTTCAATATCCGGAATATCGTATTCTTCAATCTGCGCTTCGATAATAAAAGTGTCAACACCTTCGATGGTGGCGATAGTTCCAGCAGAAAAAGTCGTACCTTCTGTAACGTTTAATGATGTTACAGTTCCTGCTATACCTGCACGAATAACAGCATCTGCTTTTTGATCCTGATAACGTTCTAATATATCCTTTAAACTCTCTATGCTACTATCTACTTGGTTGTTATAATTTTCTTTCGTATTTTCAATATTAGAATTATCTGCTTCTGTATAAATATCTACCTGGCTCTGATAACTATCTACTCGCATGCGAATCGTTTGCACCGTACTTTTCTTTGTATCAATCACAGACTCCATCTGCATCGCTTCTAATGTGGTGCTTTCATTTCCAGCCGCAAGATATTCCTCATATTCTGCCTGCCTTGCAGCTAAATCTGCTTCTGCTTCTGCTAAATCCGTCTGTGCTTCTGCTAAATTTTCTTTTGCTTTTGCTAAATCTTCTGCTCTGTCTGCGTCTGCATTCACCATCTGCTGATCAAATTCAGCATTCTGTGTCGCACGATTTGCTTCTGCATCCTCAATTTGCTTCTGCAAATCTGCAATCTGCTCATCAATAGCCTCTGTATCAAATACACAGATAATATCTCCTTTTGCAACTACATCACCCACTTCAACATTTACAGTAGCAACTGTCATACCAAAAGAACCACCTGTGACATCCTGCCTATCTGTAGCCTCTATTACTCCACTGCCAGAAATACTATTTGCAATTGTACGCTTCGTAATCTTTTCCACAGTTCCTGCTGTTTGCTGTGACTCTGATGAAGACGAATTAATTGCTACAATCCCAATAATCAGTCCCACAACCACAACTGCTACTATACTTATTATAATCCAGCGTTTCTTACCCTTTTTTTCTAACATTGCGTTTTTCCTTCCAAACTTTTGTTTTTAAATTTATAGTTCCCATTATACTCGTTTTACAAAAATAAAGACATAGGATATTTGAAAACTTTTTATAAAAAAACTTAATTTTTTTTAGATTTGTCTTGCCTTGTCAATTATTTTGTGTCATAATCATTTCATCCAACACTTACATCATCCAGTAAGTGTATCCCCAAAATATTAAAACTGTAGAAACCGATTATCTTTCATTTATCTCTAGTTGTCTCTATTTACTTCTAGAGGAAGATAACCGCTAACCACCTTAATTAGATTGGTTGTATAAGGTCAAGCAAAATATGCCATTGCTTGAATATTTTCTAGTACCCAAATTTATTTCTAGACACTGTTAGCCGGCATTGAGGTTTCACGCCAAAAGTAGCGACCTTTTATTTAGATACTTATTTTACATTTTTAAATTTTAGGAGGATTCATATGGATTTTAAAAAAATCATGCAAGATTATTTTGGAATTGCTTTGGCTGTTGTCATTGGTGTTGCTGTTGTTACTATGTACTCATCATTTATGACAGAAGGAGGACTGATTCAAGGTTTTACTCAGGATATTTTAAATCTGGTTATCGAAAAAGTAAAAACCATGATTCAGTAGTTCCTACTTACTCTTGATTTACAATAGAAAAAGGAGCAATTACAAAATGAAACAAACAATAAATGAACAATTTTTGGCAGAACGTTTCCCTGAACTTTGGAAATATCTTTCGCCAAATGACGTCACTGACGTAGACTACAACTGTGGCAATCTTTGGATTTCCACAACGGACAAAATTACGGAAAAAATAGAAGATGCCTCTATTACGGAGCACTACATGCGAAATGTAGCCAAAACTATTGGTATATGCACAGGTAAATCCTTTAACGCTACCGATAATCTTCTCTGCGTAGACACGGATACTCTGCGTGTTACCTGCGTTCATGAAAGCGTATCGAATAACAGTGTCTCCGCTTGTCTTCGAAAAGAAACTGCTGGACTGCGTTTTACAACGGCACAGGCGATTGAAGAAGGGTTTTGCGATGAAAACACCTTTCATCTTTTAATAAACTGCGTCTTGGCAGGATTCAATTTTACTTTTTGCGGGGTTCCAGGTACAGGAAAAACAGAAATTTTAAAACACCTGTCCAGTTACATTCCCAAACACGAAAAAGTAATCACCATTGAGGATGTTGGCGAAATACATTATTCAAAAATCAATCCAAATCATAATTGTATTGAACTAAAAGTGGGATTAACCAGTTACGAAGAGTGCATCACCAATGCGCTTCGCATGAATCCATCTTGGATTATCTTTGGTGAGGCTCTAGGAAGAAATACCCAGCATCTATTAGAATGCTGGTCCAATGGCGTCGCTACCATGTCTACCCTCCATGTGAACGACGCACGAAACATCCCTGATAAGATTGTAAATGCTTTAGGCATAAAACAAGATACAGAGCGCGTCATGAATCAAGTACATAACGATGTGGGAATCGCCGTTCTGCTAAAAAAGAAAATAACGAACGAGCATCAAATCAAACGTTATATCGATCAGGTATGCTTTTATTTTCGTAAAGAAGGCATGAATGGAAAATCTCTCGTTTTGGAGAACGGCGTCTTTTATCCAAAACGAATCCCCGCCTTCATAGATGCTAAAATTGAAAAAGAATTGGGAAGAAGCGCTGTTTCTTCTCCCTTTTGAGGAGGTGTAAAACTTGAAAACAAATCACCTTCTTTCTTTATTGTTTATCTCTAGTCTGGGATTTGGGCTTTTATTTGAATTAAAGTGGTTTTACCTGCTCTTCATTCTGGTTATTTCCTTTCTATTTTTAATGCGCATCAAAGAATATCAAGAAAAACAATCAGATGAAATCGACAAATTTCGACAAATTAATTCTTATATGAGCCAAATGTCCCAAAGTTTTGTTCGAACAAAAAATATACTATCCGCATTGCAGGAAACCGTAGATACATTTCCCACTGGAAAAATACAAACATTACTGTTGGAGTCCATCGACATATTACTACTGGAGGGTGGCGATATTACAAAAGCAGAGAAAAAGGCACTGGCAAGTTTGGAACAGGAATATTCCTGCGAAAGACTCCAGAATCTCCATGAATTTATGCTGCTTGCAGAAAGCCAGGGTGGTAATTGCAAAAAAGAATTTGTTCTATTGGAGAAAATGCGAATGGCCTGGGAGTCTGCCATTCTAAAATACCATCAGGGTCTGATTGAAACCCGTAACCTTACTTGTCTTTCCTATGGACTTATGCTCGGTGTATGTGTGTTTATCCTTCATGCATTTCCAACAGAGTTAAGTGTGATTCATCTGGAATTTATCCAATTTACAAATTTTATTCTGGTAACACTGCTTATTGTGTTTTTTGCAATTCTGGATAAACAAATTTGTGGACAACTCTTTCGAAAACCCAAGATGATGACACAGAAAAAAGAAGTAGAACTTGCTTTCCCAAAGTGGCTTTTTGATTTAATGCTTTTGATGCAAAGAGAAAGTGTAGAAAGTGCTATTTTACATTCTATTTCCACTGCACCGCCAGTACTTCAAGCAGACCTTTCAAAAATGAGTCAGCAGTTATTGGAGCATCCTGGAGAAATCTCGGTGTTTACTTCTTTTTTGGCGGAACATGAATTATCACAGGTGGAAATGAACATGCGTAAACTCTATGCCCTTTCCACTGGCGCAGACCAAAAAGAAGAAAGCATCAACTTTATGATTGAATCCAATATGGATAGTCTCATGCATGCAGAGGAAAAAAGTTATGAAATTAAGGGTGGCATTACCACCCTTTTTCAATTTCTCCCACTTTTTGTCGTCTCCTTGGGAATGCTGATTTACTGTGTGGCAATTATTGTTGTATCCCTATCACATATCAGTGCTCTATTTCAATAACGATTTAACAGGAGGAATTATGGATATTATTTACAAAGTTCTAATTACGATTTTAAGTATGATTATTCTACTTTCTACTGGGCTCTCTCTTACCTTATGTATCGCAGATGAAATTGAAACCAATCATTACTTTACTTCTGTCACCGAAACGTTACTGGATAGCCACTATAATGAACAGATTAGCCAGCAACTTATAGAAGAAGCAGAAGAAAAAGGTTATACCCTTACAATCCAGATATTTGGTTCGGACAAGCCAGGTGCTTACAAATATGCAGAGGTTGTATTATCCTACGAATTTCATTTGAATATCTTTGATATTACTATTCCCAGAGTAAAACAGAAAATTGTATAGGAGGCAGTTATGACGAAATTTTTTCATATGATTTTTGAGCTGCTTGCTCTGATTCTTTTATTTACTGGTGCAATCGGACTACTGATGCACTTTTTATATGCACTTAACTTTTAGGAGGTACTATGGGTTTTAAAAATATAATAGAAACCATTCATTTTGACTTGGTGTTAGAAGGGATAGGCGCCATATTTGGCTTCGGTCTTTTATGGCAATTGTTTTTTCGCCAAGGACTTCAACCCCTTGTAACACTTTTTATCACTACAATTTGTTAAGGAGAAATTTTCTATGAAAGAAGTTATCAAACATTATTTTCCTTTGATTCTGACGGTGCTTTGTGCCATGTATGGTCTCCTCATATTTTTTCACGGATTTACCAATTCTCAGAATGGCATTTTTTCAGACATTGGTACTTATTTTTCTGATGGTACACAAAAGGATAATTTGACCTACGTTGCAAATCAAATGGGGGCTCAGGAAAAAGCACCCTTGCCAACCCCCAAATACATTGGTAACACTATAACCGTTGGAGAAGCAGTCTCCTTTGACAAACTATTTACATTGGAATTTACAGATGGCACACTCTCCACTGTTGAAAAAACGCCTACTGCTGCTTTATATCTTGTGGATGTCACACATTCTAACGGCACTTCTGTCCTTATGAAACTTTCGTCTGCGGATGTAGAAAATTTGGAAGAACTTTCTACTGCTGCTGTTTACGATACAGACAACCGACTGTTATATTTTCACAGCAGCGGAATCTACACACTATATATCCGTCTGTATTTTAATTACCAGTCTGGCGTGCTTTTTCAATGCCAGATTCCTGTGGAAGTGGGGTGATTTTATGAAAAAAGCACTTTTGTCCATGTTTAGTATCATTTTGATTTTGGTCTTTTTCTTAATCTTTTTTACTTTATATGGACGCATGGTTCGGCATACGGAAATCTGCAACGCACTAGAACTCTCTATGAAACAGGCAATGGCACAACTGCAATTAGACGAGGGCGGCCCCTCTTCCGAAGATGAGTGGATAGAAAATTTTGTACAGTCCGTTGGCATACAAATCCAAAGCCAATCAAATTTGACCGTCCACATTTATGAAGCGGATATGGAACGAGGACTTTTGTCCGCAGAGGCAATCTTAACCTTCCGCAATCCCATCGGAACTGAAAGTTCTGTCACTTCAGAAAAACGAACTATCCTATTAGAGAATTACCATGATATAGTACAAAATTAGTAAGAAAAGGAGAATTGACATGATTGATTTGATAAAACATAAAAAAGAGATTACAACCGTCATTCTGGTCATAGTAATTTTAATCAGCATCATTGGATGCATTATTTTCTATAACAGAAATCATGTATTCACTAACGAGGTCGAAAATACAAACTTTGACGGTACTTTTTCTGGTGTCTATGACGCATCAGGATGGTCAGCAAAATTGGTTCGATTCGAGTATAAAGAAGCACTCAGCGTATTGAATGATGACGCATTATGACTACGTTATTTCTGATAACGTAGATGGTGATATCCCATCGGAAAACATCAACTGCGAACTAGAACTTCGGGACGCAGAAAAACACGAATGGCTCGTGTACGTATCATACGTGGACAGAGCAGGCAACTCTAGTGAAGCAAAGTTTCTCATTATCGTAGAAGAAGGTGGAACTGCATCTAATAATGGCAATACCAATAATGCTGGTAGTGGAGGATATCTTGGTAGCAATGACGAGTATCGTTGGTATGTTGCATATGATGTGCATGAAATTGACAATAGTGGTTTAGAATGGACAGATGATGGTGAAATAGAGTTTATTGACGGGCAGTAAGAAAATGTTCTTCTTTAGACGAAATATAATTGACTCTATAAATAAACTATGCTAATTTAATACAATATAGAGAAGTGGGAACGGTTGTCCCTTGAGTTTTACGAAGGGGGATGATGCCTATGTACATAACATTTGAACAACTAATTCAGTTTAGCCTTTTCATTGTTTCGCTCATAGGTCTTGTTTACAAGATATGTCATAAAGACAAAAAATAAACCGCCCCAAAGCCTGAGAAACTTGGACGGTTTATTTTAGTTCAAAATTCAAATGCCAAGGGGTACAATCAAGTACCACTCTTTATATATAAATTAACATAACACCATAGTTTTATCAAGTGAAACTTAAAATTCAAGGCGTACCGAAATTCGGTACGTTTTTTCTATGGGCAAAATATAATTGACTCTATAAATAAACTATGCTAATTTAATATCTGAAAAGTACCCACGACGAGGTGGTAGCCTCCCGAGTCTTTACAGAAGGGAGGTGGAGCGAATGAATACATATGAAGTAATAACATTGTTATTTCTCTTCGGAACGTTTCTACTAGCTTTGCTTACCTATATTGATAGGATAAATAAGCGAAAATAAAAATGCCTATCTCGTCTGCACACGAGATAGGCGTTGTCCGTAAGGACTAATAAATTCTTCTCAAGAGGCATCCACTTTGGAGTGGGTGCTTTTCTTATATATAAATTAACATAACACCATAGTTTTATCAAGTGAAACTTAAAATTCAAGACGTACCGAAATTCGGAACAACTCAAGGAGGACGAAATGATAAATTGGATTAAACATGAAAAAAAGATTATGATAGGCATTATGACTTTAGTTATCGTAATCGGCATCATTGGATGCATCAATTTCTTTAATAGAAATCAGCTGAAACAGATTCAGGACACCTATACTCATGAAGCAGGTCAGGAACTGGTACTTGACCCAGCAGACTTCTTCGAGGTAGACGAAGAAAAGGCAGCACAGGTTACATTTGATACATCAACTGTAAACAAGGATATGGTTGGTGAATATGTTGCTACTGCAAAGTTTAAAAACAAGACTTTTGAGATTAAGGTAACAGTAGTAGATACCACCGCACCTATGGTGGAATTTTCAAATCGTTATGTATTCACCAACGATATTGAAAATCCGAACTTCGATGGCACGTTTGCTGGTGTCTATGACGCATCAGAATGGTCTGCAAAACTCATTCGCTTTGAGTATAAGGAAAACCTTAGTGTGTTGGATGAAAACGCCTTAAAACGCTTCACAGACACGATTCCAGTACCTTGTGAGGAAGAAGAACTTATGGCTATCGGTACTACGGACATTCCTACTGAAGAAGGTGTGTATCGTGCCGTATTGGAAATTGCAGACGTACATGGAAATTATAGCGTTGAAGAAGTATATATGATTTATGATACTACTGGTGCGCGTATCGACGATACTCCTGACAAGACAGTTACAGTAGCCAAAGAAGATATAGAGAAAGAACCAGAAGTTGACAAAACTGACTACGTTATTACTGATAACGTAGATGGTGATATCCCATCAGAAGACATCAACTGCGAACTAGAACTTCGTGATGCAGAAAAACACGAATGGCTCGTGTACGTATCATACGTAGACAGAGCAGGCAACTCTAGTGAAGCAAAGTTTCTCATTATCGTAGAAGAAGGTGATGTTCCATCTGAAAATGATGAACAGACAAGCAATCCTGATAACTCAAACGATAATGCAAACAATGACACTACTAGCAACAAAGGTTCAGGAAATGGTGGAACTACATCTAATAATGGCAATACCAATAATACTGGTAGTGGAGATAGTGGAAATTATGACCCTGCAGATACAAATAAGGATGGGGTTATCACTTCTGATGAAGCAGCAGCTAACATTAGTCCTAGTGAACAAGCAATGATTGATGCTGGTTATGGAAATGTAGTTCAGCTTCCAACAGGTAATTATGGTGTTTTGATGCAAGGTCCTGACCATGCTATAAATGGAAAAGACGGTGGAGATATTTTAATTGATTATCTTGCAGAAAGAGGTTTGCAAGCTGGCGATGTTACAGGTGGATGGATGAACGACCAATATTATAATTGGATTGCAAAGAATATTACTGAAATTGATACTAGTGATTCTCTTCAAGGTGGAGAAATTATATTTGGTGATGAATAAGAAAGGTTAATGAATTAATCCAATAAGAAAACGTACCGAATTTCGGTACGTTTTTTATGAGCAAAATATAATTGACTCTACAAGCAAACTATGCTAATTTAATAGCTGAAAAGTACCCACGACAGGGTGGATGCCTCCCAACCAGTTACGTATACTGGAATACATAAGAGGGAGGTGGTGCTGATGACCGATTATGAAATCATTATGATTTTCCTAGGTGTATTAACATTGTTGATTACCTTCGGCGGTTTATTAATCGCACTTATTACCTTTCTCGACAAGAGAAATAAGTAATAAAAAACCTATCCTGTCGGCCAACAGGATAGGTTACGTCCGAAAGGACAAATAACACCATTTGAGGCATCCACTTTGGAGTGGGTGCTTTTCTTATATATAAATTAACATAACACCATAGTTTTATCAAGTAAAACTTAAAATCCAAGGCGTACCGAAATTCGGTACGCCTTTTATTATATAAAAATTCATGAAAGGAGAGCAAAAGTGAAAAAACGAAAAGTAAAAATAACCACATGGATAATTCTATTTACCATGCTAATAGGTCTATTTCAAACATTTATTGTATCAGAAACCTATAAAGCTGCATCAAGTTATACCAATGCAAAAGAGTTTTATGAAAGTACTGCTTTAGATGGGGAAGAATATCATGTAGAAACGGTTGATGGAACGATTTATTATGCAACTTGTGCGAAACTAGCAAGTTCCAGTTCCAACCTACGTTATCATACTGTGGGTTTTGATATTCAGTTAAGCGGTAATGGTCATTCGGTTTCTTTTACTGTGCAGAGAACTGGTGGTTCTATGGAACAGATAGGACAACCTGTTCGTTCCAATGGGTATGAATATATTCTATATGCAGTAAGAGATAAAAAGTTGTTTGAACTAGCAAGTAAATCTAATCCTACAGAAGCAGCATATGTATTAAACGCATCTAGGATTGAAGTAAAGATGGATGCGATTTTAACAACGAAACAGGGAAATGATTTAAAAGGTGGAATCACAGAGAATGGGTCTGGAGGTTTTACCAGATGGGGAACCATTTATCGATTGAAGGACAGTGCTGATTTAAATGCGTTAAAACGTATTTTTACAGGACATGATTTTAAGAGTTACTATAATATTCAAGAGAAAATGCAGAATTATTCCTTAAACGTATTTTACTCTATTAATGGAACGGATGCATCCAATGTAGGATGTTCTTCAAAAGCAAGTATTGGTGCCAGTGGTTTCCGTCCTGTTACGTATCAGGTAAATGGTAGAACCTACGCAAACACTTTATATAATACGAGCACATCCTCATTACACACGAGTTCTAGCAAAACTTTAAATACTGTCAGCATCTTAAATCCAGATGATATTCTGCTTACAAAAACTGGCTATCACTTAGTAGATGGACAAGAATGGGTAACAGAAAATCGACGGTACTTTACCCATACTACCTACATGTCAAAAGATTTAGATTCAAATGCTGGTTCTAAAGATGTTGACATTTACTTATATGCCAACTGGCAACCGAATACGTACACGATTACCTATGATGCCAATGGTGGCACTGGTACTGTAGTTCCTACTGCTCTTACCTATGACCAGACAGGTTATTTACGAGCCAATACTTTTTCCAAAACAGGCTTTTATTTAGAAACTGGAAAGGAATGGAATACAAAACCTGATGGCACAGGAGAAAGTTATGGTTCGAATGAGGCTGTAACTAATTTGACTTCTGTAAACGGAGAACAGATTACTCTTTATGCCAACTGGAAAGCGATAACTGTATCTATTGATTTGGACAAAAAAGGCGGTACTGGTGGTTCTGATACCATATATGAAAAATATGCAACTGGCTTTTATTCTGACAAGACAACACAGAACCTTATTTCAAGTATTTCTATACCTACGAAGACAGGGTATACATTTGAAGGCTACTATGCGAACTTCTATCCAAGTGGTCTTACCATCATAGACAAAAACGGAACCATTAACGTTCCAAATAATTATTTTATTAAGAATACGATTCTTTATGCGGACTATGAACCAAAAGTGTATACGCTTACCTTTGATAAACAAGGCGGTACTGGTGGTACGGATACTGTAAATCCTGTTTATGATGAAGTTTTACCTTTTGCAGAAGCACCAGTAAAACAAGGTTCATCCTTTAAGGGATATTATACAAAGCCAAATGGACAAGGTATCATGTACTACAATGAATTCATGGCATCCGATACCATTTACCAAACCGATGGTGATTTAACACTTTATGCATATTGGGTGGATGAAACACCACCAGAGGCATACTTAACAGCAAGTAACAACGAATGGACAAATCGAACTATTACGTTAAATGCCAGCGCAACCGATTACGGATCAGGTCTCTCATCCGTACAGTTATATCAGGATGGTGTTCTGGTGGCAAATTATCAAAATCTAAATGGTGCAATAAACAAGACATTCACATTTGCCAATAACAAAGAAGGTGTCGTACTTTATCTTCTTGTAGCAACGGATATGAGTGGTAATGCTGTAGAAGTACAGCGTCCAGTTTACTATGACATTAAAGCACCAGTTGGAACAATCACATACAGATCCGTAAATGGAAATGGTGTATTTTTCAGAGCAAACGTAACGGATATCAATGTACAGTAGCGTACCGAAATTCGGTACGTTTTTATTTTGAAAAGAAAGGAGAATTTACGTGGATTCAAAAAGAAAGAAACGAAAATGGCTTTTGCGAATACAGACGATTACACTGGTATGCGCTTTAATCCTATCCATGTTCCATGCCGAATCATACAAGGCAGACGTATCAGGAAATTGTGGAAGTCATGTGACAGGTTGGACATGTCCTGGACATGGACATTCATGGGAGACACCATCTACATGTAGCACATGTGGGGGTGACCATCTGATAACTACAGGTTGTTCAAGTAGTTCTTGTAATGGCGGAACTGTAACAGTATATAGATGTAATTCTTGTGCAAGAAATTATACTTCAAGTGGAAAATGTTCTTCTTGTAGCAGTAGTCTTGTTAAAAAGACGCAAAGCTGTGCTACATGTGGTGGCGATGGTGTATTAAGTTCAAGCAATTGTTCTAAATGTTATGCATCTGGAACATACAAAGGCAAAAACACAAGATGTACCACTTGTGCATCAAAAGGAACAGGTGCTTATTATTATGCTGCATGGAGTGACTTTACAAATGGTACGGGCACCTGTTACACCGATTCCTGTACGCCAGTTTACGGCGCACACGCAAGCAACAGCACTTATCAGTATAATACCACACATCATTGGACCAACTGTGCTTACTGTGGTGGTACCATGGGAACTACTGCACACAGTTATGGTGCAGAATGGTATAGTGGTGGATACCGTTATCAAACTTGTGGCTGTGGTTATACCAAAAACAATGGTGCAATTACATACGCTATTGTTTATCACGGAAACGGTGCCACGGGAGGAAGTACCGCTTCTAGTAGTCACACCTATGGAGTGGGTGCTTATTTGACAGGAAATGGGTATTACCGAACAGGATATACTTTTGTGGGATGGTCTACTAGTTCCAGTGCATCAAGTGCCACCTATTACAATGGTCAGGCGGTATCGAATCTGACACAGACTCATGGCGGAACTGTAAATCTCTATGCTGTCTGGAGTCCTAACAGTTATACGGTAAGTTTTAATCCAAATGGTGGTTCTAATGGTTCATTGTCCTCTGTTACCACCATATATAACACCAGCAACTATTATGCACATGGTGGAATTGTTCCGACACGAACAGGCTATACCTTCCTTGGCTGGTACACAGGTGTTACTGGTGGAGTGCAGGTTTATAATGCAAGCGGTGTATGTGTAAATGGTACTGGTTATTGGTCAAACAATAACTGGGTATATGCAAATAATGTGACGCTATACGCGCACTGGCAGAGAAATGTATATACCGTAACTTACAATGGAAATGGTGGCACATCTACAACTGCCAGTAAAACGAATTATTATAATGAAGCTGTAGATTTAACCAGTGTAAAAGCACAAAAAAGCGGTTATGTTTTTACAGGATGGAATACCAACCCTAATGCAAAAGTACCATTACAAACTTATACCATGCCGAACGGAAATCTGACGCTTTATGCGATTTATTCCATTCCAATTTCTGATGTAAAAGGTGTATATCTTGTTGCATGGCCTAGTGGAAACACAAATGCCTACCGAACAGTATTATTAACTAGAACAGCCGCACAGGAATTAAATTACACCTATGAAACGTCAAATGAAAATCTTGCTAGTATTACGGGATATTCAAATAACAGTTATGCCTTAGTTTCCTATGATAACGCAGGAAACTATAGCATTTTGGAACAATCCGCTACACCACCCCCATTAGATTGGTACGTACAGAGTGTATATCATTACAGATATGATGCGGTATTGGATGCATGGATATGGTTTGATACAACATCCGAATTAAAAATATCTGGAGAAACATTTACTCCTACTTATTTAGAAATAACACCAAGTGGTTATACACAGGATCATATTGATTCAGCCTATGTGGTTACTGGTGACCAAATCAGTTACGCATATTATAAACCAATTACATATACCGTAACATTCGATCCAAATGGAGGAATTGTAAATCCTACTTCAAAAGAAGTTATTTACCAGGATGTATATGGTGAACTTCCAACTCCTGAAAAAAATGGATATACCTTTACAGGATGGTATACCGATAAAGAAGGTGGTTCTCGTGTTACCAGTACAACCAAATATGAATCTGCAGGAAACACGACTCTCTATGCTCACTGGGAAATCAACCAACATCATGTAATTTATGACTACTGGACAAACGGAGGCGACTCAGTATCGACAAAAATCGACAAAATCAACTATGGTACTCAGGCCGATCTTTCTGTTGCTGCAACGAAACTCGGTTGGGAATTTCTCGGCTGGAACACCAACCCTGATGCAACAGCAGGTCTTGATTCTATTACCATGGATGATGAAGATATGGTTTTATATGCAATCTATAAAAAAGATATCACAGCAACCTTTATTGATTCAGATAACAAAAACACTAGATCATATACTTACACCATTTACAATCGTGAAACAGAATGTCGCATCTCTGTTCCAAAGTTGACAGACTTGTCACCTTATAACTCTCTTGGCTGGAGTTTAGATACCTCTGGTGATGCACTAATCCATACCTCAGGAGAAAGTGAATATGTATTAAGTGATAACGCAACATTCTATGGTTGCTATGTACAGGATATCTCCATTACTTATGACACCAATGGTTCTGCCGAAGAGATTTCTTCACAAACAAAGGAACGATACTATAATTCCGCTGGCAATTATAAAAATCCCGTCTTTATACTTGCATCTGCACCGAACCTTATGAACCATTCCTTTGTACAATGGGATGTATTAGACTCAAATGGCAATACATCTACTTTTTATGACGCAGAGCAAAAGGTAGAACTAAGCCAAAGTATTCACCTTACTGCCAAATGGGATAAATATCCAGAAATCGAAGCCTATGACAGATACTTTACATTGGAAGAAGCCATAAATGGCGAAATTACTACAGATAGATTATTAGAAAAGGTAATCGCAACAGACAAAGAAGATGGAACTCTTGTAAATGGTACCGATGTTATTATCCCAAACATTAGTCAGTATGATTTTGTAAATAACACAGATGTTATTATCACTTATCAGGCTAAAGATAGTTTTGGAAATCTTATCGAAAAATCCATTTATATACACATAGTTGACACTTCTGTCACCAAAAGTTCCATTATATATTATTCCAGATTTATCAATTCTAACTTTTATTCGGATGGAGAGAACTATATTTCCGAAGAAAACGGCGGCCTCAACGCCTCCTCTGTATGGAGAAACTCCGCTGTACATGAACGACTTTTAACGAGTGCCCTAGAAAAAGACACTCCTGTTCAAAGTTGGAGTTTTACCAATGAAGAACTTAAAAATTTAAGAGAGTAAACAATTGATGTGTGCGTATTTTATGCGTATAATAAGGAGGATGAAATCATGAAAGCAGCTTATCCAACATTTATAAAACAAGATGGAACTGATTTTCTCGTATATATTCCAGATTGGGAACTATATACCGAAGGCTCTTCTTTTGCTGATGCCATAGTGTTTGTATAGAAGATAAAAGCTGTGGCCAGTTTGGGTCACAGCTTTCTTTGTTTTAGGTAATACCTTTTCTTATTTTATTTTTGACTTAGAGCCACTACTACTTCTGTGTGAACCGTCATTGGGAATAAATCAAACGGAGTAGCCTCTTCTACTTTATACCCTTTTTTCACCAAATACTTCAAATCTCTTGCCAATGTATCTGGTCCACAGGATACATACACCACTCGCTTTGGTGCCAACTTCACTACAGATGATAAAAATGCTTCATCACTACCACTGCGAGGAGGGTCCATGATTACCACATCTACCTTCTCTTTCTTCTCTGCCAGAGAAACCATATATTTTCCTGCGTCATCGTTTACAAAACGAATATTTTTGACTTCATTTCTCTTCGCATTGGTAATGGCATCACGAATGGCATCTTTGTTTAACTCTACACCCAGAACTTCCTTTGCGTATTTTGAAGCAATGATACCAATGGTGCCAGTTCCACAATAGGCATCTATCACCTTTTCTTTTCCAGTTAATTTTGCACACTGGATGGCTTTTTCATATAAAAATTCTGTCTGAGCAGGATTTACCTGATAAAAGGAATTAGGTGAGATACGGAACGTACATCCACAAAGTTTGTCTTCAATAAAGCCTTTTCCGTAAACGGTAATATTGCGCTCTCCTAACACCATACTGGTTTTCTTGTCATTGACATTAATTACTACGGTGCTGATGTTTGGATGATTCTTACGTAGTGCTTTTACGAAATTATTTTTGGATGGAAGAATTGGTGATGCTAATACCAATACCACCATAATCTCGCCTGTATGATATCCCTTTCGTACCAGCACATGTCGAAGCAGACCGTAACCTGTATCTTCATCATACGTTTTTATTTTAAAGGATTTTAATAACCCTTTTACTTCTCGAATAATTGCATCTGCTTCCTGATCTTCAATCTGGCAACTTTCTATATCTACCACATCATGAGAATTCTTTTTATATACCCCAGCTACTACCTGACCACGCCCAATGCAATCAAACACAGCATGTACTTTATGACGATAATGATATGGATTTTCCATGCCGACAATTGGTGATACCTTAACAAACTCCTTTAATAATTTCTTCACGTTTGCTTCTTTTGTTTCTAATTGCTTTTCATATACAATCCCTTGATAATCACAGCCACCACATTTTTTTGCATATGGACATATGCCATCCTCTTTTTTCTTTGGTTTATTTGTTCGCTTTCTATTATCTTCCATAAAAATCTCCCATCTTTTTGAACCTATTCCAAGTATACCACAGAAAAGTCTATTCTTTCCATGTAAAAACTATCAGAAATGATTGTCTTTTTGTGTAAAGAAGTGGTAAAATAATCATAGTATGTACACTGGAGGTATAACATGAACTTCATCGACGAATATAACCAGAAAAAAACTACTGCCGACGAAGCTGTGAAAATTATAAAATCTGGTGACTGGGTAGATTATGGATTTTCCGTGACTACGGTAGACGCACTTGATCGCGCACTTGCAAAGCGTACCGATGAATTAACTAACATTCATTTACGTGGTGCGATTTTACCAAAACTACCTGCCGTATTCGAGCGTGAGGATTCTGGAGAGCATTTTACTTGGAATTCTTGGCATTTTAGTGGAATAGAGCGACAACTAGCAAGCAGGGGACTCGCTTTTTATGCTCCAATCTCTTACTCGGAATTACCTCGTTACTATCGTGACATGGAACAGCCTAGTAATGTTGTTATGATGCAAGTTGCACCTATGGATGAAAACGGATATTTTAATTTTGGTCCAAGTGCATCTCATTTAGCCGCTGCATGTGAAAGGGCTGAACATGTGATTGTTGAAGTAAATCAAAATGTACCTTATTGCTTTGGCAATTCAGAAGCAGGTGTTCATATTTCAAAAGTTGATTATATTGTAGAAGGGGACAACCCACCTATGAGTCCATTTGGAACTGGTGCGCCGCCTTCCGATGTAGACAAAGCCATTGCACAGCAAATCGTGGAATACATTCCAAATGGTGCATGTTTACAATTGGGTATTGGTGGTATGCCAAATGCGGTAGGTTCCCTCATTGCACATTCCGATTTAAAGGAATTAGGTGTACACACGGAAATCTACTCCGACGGCTTTGTTGATATTGCAAATGCAGGAAAAATTACTGGACAACATAAACGACTAGACGTTGGAAAACAAACCTTTGTTTTTGCCGCTGGCACACAGAAAGTATATGATTATATTCACAATAATCCTGAAATACGAAGTGCTCCTGCGGATTATGTAAACGACATTCGAAATATTGCATCCCAGGATAATTTGATCTCCATAAACAACTGTGTAGACATGGATTTATATGGACAAGTTAGTTCAGAAAGTTCTGGGTTCAAACAAATCACTGGTGCAGGTGGCCAATTAGATTTTGTTTTAGGCGCTTACTTATCCAAAGGTGGAAAGAGTTTTATTTGCTGCTCCTCTACCTTTACTGACCGAAACGGCGAAATGCATTCCCGTATTCGTCCAACCCTTACACCTGGCTCTGCCGTTACTGCTACTCGTGCCTGTGTTCAATATGTGGCAACGGAACATGGCATAGTAAACCTAAAAGGTTTATCTACCTGGCAGCGTGCAGAAGCAATTATTTCCATTGCACATCCTGATTTTAGGGATGATTTAATAAAAGATGCTGAAAAAATGGGCATTTGGAAACGTACAAACCGATAGATTTTATGCAACATCTTGTAAAATCAATAAAATCTTAAGAATTTTTTATAAAAGTTTGCTCTTGTAATTTTGTCACATTTTCTATAATGTAAACAATTGAGATGCAAAGGAGGTTATAATGAAGAAGGTATTGAGTTCTCTAAAAAATCTTTTGAATAAGATTAAAGACAAATGTTTTACGAGACATGAAGTAGAACATTCTGAACGTTTTAACAAAACAGTGGATATTTTAAATAAATATTCAATAATATTTCATGCACTTTTATCTTTGTTTGTAGTATTTCTAGTAGAATTTGCTTCACGATGGGATATTATCGAAACATTTAGTTTTATATTTAAATCGCCGTTGGTTTACTTATACAATTCTTTTATTGTATTTGCAACACTTACCTTGGTATATCTGTTCCGACGTAGAGCTTTTGCTCGAATTTTAATCAGCTCATTTTGGGTTATCTTAGGTATTATCAATGGTATCGTACTTTCAAATCGTGTAACACCTTTTGGTTTTGCCGATTTAACAGTTGTATCTGACCTTATGACGATGCTTAAAACATACGTTTCATCTTTTATGGCCGTATGTATTGTTGTTGCAGTTATTGTATTTTTAGTGTTCTGCGTATTATTTTATATACATGGACCAATCTACAAAGGAAAACAACGCCGTATTATCTCATCCATTTCTATTCTTGCGGTTATATTTATTGCGATTCCTAACATAACTACAATCGCGCAGGAAAAAAATATTGTAGCTGATTACTTTACAAACATTGCACAGGGTTACAAAGACTACGGATTTGTATATTCCTTCTCTTCTGGTTTCGTTAACTGGGGCATGGATGAACCTGATACTTATGACGAAGACGTAATCAATGCTATTATGGCCGCTGTAGAAAGTGAAAAGGCGGTTACTACTGTTACTACAGAAGATGGCCCAAACATTATTACTGTACTTTTGGAATCCTTTGTTGATCCATATGAATATAACTTTATGACTTATAGTCAGGACCCTACACCATTTTTCCACTACTTGGAAGAAAACTACACATCTGGATATCTTACAATGCCAGTTGTTGGTGCAGGTACTGCCAATTCAGAATTTGAAATTTTAACAGGTATGAAACTTCAGTATTTCGGTACTGGCGAATATCCATATAAAACCATCTTAAAAGAAACAGATTGTGAAAGTATCGCAGCCGACTTAAGAGAAATTGGTTATGGCACTCATGCCGTTCACAATAATGGTGGTAACTTCTACAGCCGTGTAAACGCTTTCTCTATGATGGGATTTGATTCTTTTACTAGTAAAGAATTGATGGACATCACAGAGTTTACTCCAAATGAAGGCTGGGCAGAAGATTCCATTCTTGCTAGCGAAGTTCTGAAAACACTTACTTCTACCGAAGGACCAGACTTAACCTATGCTATTACAGTTGGTCAGCATGGTGTTTATCCTACAGAACCAGTTATCGAAGAACCTTATGCAGAAGTATATGGTTTAGAATCAGAAGAAGAAACAAATCAGTGGGAATACTACATGCATCAGGCTAATAAAACTGATATGTTCATCAAGGAATTAATTACCTACTTAGAAGACTTAGATGAAGATACTATCGTTGTATTCTGGGGTGACCACCTTCCAACTATGGGATTGGAAGATTCAGATATGGTATCTGGTGACATTTACAAGACCAAATATGTTACATGGAATAACTTCGGTTTAGAACAGAATGACAAAGATTTATATGCTTATCAGTTGATGGCTGATATCTTAAATCAGATTGGATTCCACGATGGAACCATGGTATCTTATCACCAGACACAGATGGCTAAAGGTGCTGATGTAACAGATTATCAGGCATATATTGATGGCATTGAACTTCTTCAGTACGATATTTTATATGGATCTCGTTTCTGCTATGAAGGAGAACACAAATATCCTGCTACAGATATTGTAATGGGTATTGATGATGTAATTATTGAAAACATGTTCCTATCTCCTACTGATGAAAACACCGTCGTAATTACAGGTTCTGGTTTCACTATGTGGAGCCGTGTCTATGTAAATGACACCAAAATCGGTACAACTTATATCTCCGGTAACGAACTAACCGTGAAATTAAACAAATTAGAAGATGGTGACAGCATTGTAGTTAGCCAAAATGGTTCAAAGAACACGAGATTCCGTAACTCCAACGAATGGATTTATGACGCAACTGCAGTTGCACCAGAAGGATGGGTTTCTGATTATGTTCCAGAAGACACAGAGATCATCGAAGATGTAGAAGGTGCTGAAAACGTTGAAGGTGCTGAAAATGCCGAAGGCGAGAACGCAGAAAACACAGACGGTGTTGATGATGAAAACGCGGATGGTGTTGAAGGCAATGAAACAGATAACACAAACGAATAATTACGATTGAACTCACTAGTGAGAAAAGACTTCTAGATACTACGAAAGAGGGATTACCTAT
>CAZDAP010000002.1:0-20112 GCA_964503585.1 uncultured Lachnobacterium sp.
AAACCTGACACAGCAGAGTAAAGTGATCTCATCATAATTAATGACCTCCTAAATTTCGAGCAGTTTGTTTTCCTCTGTCAGTCAGAAAACTTTAGCTTCCATAAGGTCCAGCTAAATAATGACTGCTCCGTCAATATTTGTAAAAACATTACTATTTGCTTCAGTCTGATCCAAAGCTGTAACTACCGTTTTATTCGGTACGTTTACGATAAATGCTAGAGAATCGACTAAAACCAAGGATTCTGTAATCCCTTTTTCACTCGCCTGTTTTACTCCATTTTCCAGTCGAACATTCTGAGCATCTGTTAAGTAGATATTTCGATCACTGAGTCGGTTAACTGCATGTTTTGAAAATTTCAATGCCGAGTTATCTACTACATTCTGTGACTGTTTCTGTCTTAAGACTTCTTCGAAAGAAACCCCTGATACAGAAGTATTTTTCACACTATTCTGATTGCTTAGATACTGATCGGTTACCTGTTCAATGGATAAAAACTGGTTGGATATCTGATTCATAATCAAACCTCCGTTACCGTTAGATTTTTAATTGTTTATTAAGCTACTGTTGTATCTTCCTCTGAACCACTTTCTGTTTCTTCTAAAGAACCTTCTTCTGAAGTAGTGTCTTCTGTTGAAGCACTCTGTTCTGCCTGTAATACAAGTTCTTCCATTTTTTCTTCATACTCTCTTAAGGTTCCAAGTGTATTATCTGATACAAATTGCTGTTGATATGATGTCATACCGTCATATAAATCTCTAAGTTGTGTTATTGCTGTTTGATATGCAACTGAGAGATTCTCTACGCTAGGTAATGATGCCACCATATTGGTTAGTGTTTCAGCCAGTGTAACACCTTCATAGTATTCTGTATCTGCTACTGTATCAAGAGTTGATGCTGGATAAAGTGCATCATTTACGGAAAGATATGCTTCACCATTCTGATACATTACATAGTCTACTCTACCATCTACATAAGAAGTTGCGCCTGTAGTTTCGCTGGTTACTTTTAAGATAACCTGTTTTCCTACTAATTCACTGGCATTGGCATTTTCCTGTGCTTCTGTCAAAGAAAGAGTCGCTTCCAACTGCGAGAAGGTAGCCATCTGTGCTACATAATCTGTGTTACTGGTTGGTTCGAGAGGATCCTGATACTGCATTTCAGCACAAAGTAATTGTAAAAACTGATCATATCCTAAGGTTGAACCAGTAGGAGTAATCCCATTACTATTTGAATTATCTGTATATTCGTAATTCAACTTTCCATTTTCTACTGCTGCAATAATTGCCATAAATTCTCTCCTTTTTACGCTGTGAAATCAACGGTGTTTCCATTTTCTTTCATCATCTGCGCTACTAATGTTTCTTCTTCTGTCATCATTCCAGATAATTCATCTAAAGAATCGATAGAAATGTTACGACGTTTGGTTGTCTGTGCTTCCTGTGTTTCTGTCGCTTCTTCTGGATTCTGATGATTCTGTTCAAGGTTTCGTTCGAATTCATGAGATGCGATAGTTACTTCAATTGCATCTACCTTTACACCTGCCTGATTTAAATTCTCACGAAGTGTTGCAATCTGTGCTTCTAATACTTCCTTCACAATTTCATTTGTTGCACGGAACTGTGCATTTACTGCACCTTCTTCACTAGAAATGTTTACGTATACTTTGCCAAGATTTTCCGGATTTAACTGCATTTCCATCGAAGTTGTTTCTGCTGAGATTGTAACTTTCATCTGCTGTACAATCTGTTCCATAATCTGTATGGTATCTGTTGACAGATAGGAACTAAATTGTGTTTGTGACATATCAGTTACTGTGTTAACAGTTGTATTTATCTGATTAGCCACAATCGTTTCCGTATTGGAATTCTGATTCAATAATGAATTTCCTTCCGAATTTTGATTTGTTGTCTGAGCATCCTGCTCCTCTGTAACTTTACTTACAGTTACTTCTTCTGATTTTACATTCTCTGTGATGTTTTCAGAAGATGTTTCCTTTTTGTCCACCTGAATTTCAATTCCATCCTCAACTGTTTCTGTAGATTCTTCCACCTGAGCAGTTTCATCGGTATTTGTGTTTTCCACTGCTACTTCTACAGCCTGTTGGAATGTATCAGATAATTCTGTTTCTTCTGTTACGAGCTCCATTTGATTTACCAGCTCCTGTAGCCCTTCCATGTCTACATTCAAGTCTTTCATAAGTCCTTCTGCCAGAGAATCCATGGTTTCCATAATCTGTAAGAAACTTTCATCCAGTAACAGTTCTTCGCCAGATGCAACACCTGTAAGCTGCACGATGAAATTTACCAAGTTTTCTGGGTTTAAAAGATCTAGAACACTTAATCCCATATCCTCTAACAAACTTTGGATTTCTTCTTCGCTCACACCGTATTCTTCACTAATGGCATTTATTACTTCTTGCTCTGCTTTTTCCAATTCATCTGCAACTTGTTCAAGTTGTTCATCTGTTTTTGGAGTTTCAGCAGTATCAATCTGTTTATCCTTATAACTGTAACGCTCATAGGATTCTGCCGCCGACTGTGTACTGTTGACTTTTACATCCATGTTGGAAGACGTTTTATCCACCACTTGATTTGAAATCATAGCAGCTTGATTCATAAGGCCTGCAAAGGCTTCTGCTACTTTCAACTCATCATCCTGCAATTTCTTTGAACTTTCTGTCTGTGCTACAATTTTTGCATTCACAGAAGGAACATTCATAAGATTTGCTGTTGTCATGCAAGTCCTCCTTTCTCATTATTTAATTGTCTGGTTCCATAATTTCTGTAATCTTTGCAGCATTTTCTGGTTCCATTTTACCAAGAATGTCAGCCCTTGATTGTGTACTCATATTTTGTAAAATATCAGCCACCAACTCAAAGTCATCTGTCATGGTATCAAAGATTGCCGCAGCCTCTTTTGGTTTCATGGATGAATACGTCTTGGCATAGTCTTCAACCATTTCATTGTATTCTAGCTGTTCAATCGTTTGTTTATATAATACCTCAGCATTTTCCGGATCAATGCTTTCATAGTAGGTCTTATATTCTTCTATATCGGGTGCTTGATCAGAAAAAACAACCTCTTCATAGAATTTTTCTTTCAATTCTTCGAAAGTTGCCTGTTCTAACTTATAAACTTCTAATTCTGCTACCTGTGCCTGCAATTGTGCAATGGTATCCGCATTTTCAGAGTTCACTGCAAGCTGTTCATCCAACAATCCTTCCAATTCCTTGATACGGTCTACCGCATCATCAATGGTCTCATACTGATACTCTGTATCTTCCATAATATCATCCGATTCTGGAAGAATCATATTCAAATAAGGCACATCCTTAATAATTGGACGAAGTACAGTAGAGCCAAAACCACCCACATCAAATTTAATCAGCACTACAATAATTCCAATCCAAATCAATATAATGAGAAGCGTCACTAATGCAAGGACTATTTTACTTCCTAAGGTTTCTTCTGCTTCGTCATCCTCAACAATTGGATTTCCATTTTTATCTAATTTTACATCAGTCTCAATCTTATCTTCCTTTTTCTTAAACAATGGCATAAGATAACTCCTTATTTATTGTTATAGGTATAACTTACAAGCTGGTCGATTTCCTTGCTTTCGGCCGCTTTTTCTTCCTCCATAAACTGTTCAAAGGCTTTTTCCTTTAACTTCTCATGGGTTTTACGTTCCTGCATAATTTCATTTAATGCTCTTCTGGCATCCTCTAATGCCAATTCCGCTTTATGTACTTCAATCATCTGTCGACGCATCAAAGTTTTCATGGTGTTCACATCTGCTCTTGCGTGAGTAACTTCTCGCACATTGATAGTTCCCGTCATGCTCTCCTTTAAGATTTTCTCATAAGAACTACGACGAAGCACTATTTCTTGAAGTTTTTTCTGCTCATCCAAATATTTCTGGTTCGCAATACCATATGCAATTTTCGCCTGGGATTCCAGTTTCATTTTTACATCCAGAATATTTTGCATCCTGTATTTAAACTTCGCCATCTGTATTCACCAACTAATCTCCAAATAATTGTTCTAACAAATTCAGTTCATCTGCAAATTCAAACTTTTCGTCTGTTGCCTGACATAGATATCCATTTACCGCACGAATTTTCTTAATCGCATAGTCGATATCTGGATTTGAACCATTTTTATATGCACCAATATTAATCAAGTCTTCGGCCTCATTATATGTCGCCAAAACATTTCTAAGTTTACCTGCTACTGTTTTGTGTTCTTTTGTTGCAATCGCACTCATTACACGGGAAATGCTTTGCAATACATCAATGGCAGGATAATGATTCTTGTGTGCCAACTTTCGATCTAACATAATATGACCATCTAAAATACTACGAGCTGTATCCGTAATTGGTTCATTCATGTCATCACCATCTACTAAAACCGTGTAAAGACCTGTAATCGAACCCACATCAGAGGTTCCTGCCCTCTCTAAGAGTTTTGGCATCTCCGCGTAAACACTAGGTGGATATCCTCTTGTAACTGGTGGTTCACCAGAAGCAAGACCAATCTCTCTTTGCGCCATGGAAAAACGAGTTAATGAGTCCATCATAAGAAGCACATCTTTTCCCTGATCTCGGAAATATTCTGCAATCGCAGTTGCTGTCTTCGCCGCTTTATTACGAATCAAGGCTGGTTTATCTGAAGTCGCTACTACAACTACAGAACGAGCCATACCTTCTGGACCTAAGTCACGCTCAATAAACTCTCGCACCTCACGTCCACGCTCGCCAATCAAAGCAATTACGTTAATATCTGCTTTGGTATTACGGGCAAACATCCCCATCAATGTACTCTTACCTACACCTGAACCTGCAAAAATACCAAGACGCTGTCCTTTACCAACGGTAATCAGACCATCTACAGCCTTTACACCTAAGGAAAGAACTTCACTGATAATTTCACGGCTCATAGGGTCTGGTGGCAATGCCTCTAGTGGATAAGCCAATGGTAATCTTTCAAATGCATGTACATCGGTATCTGTTGGTCTGCCAATACCATCCAACGTATGACCAAGAAGTTCAAAACCAACAGGAACCTCCAATGGTTTTCCTGTGTTTTCTACTACACAACCAACGCCAACACCTTCTACGCTATCAACGGGCATTAGGATTAACCTTGAATCCTGAAACCCTACAACCTCCGCCATAACATGTGTTGTCATATCTTTATCGATATATATCTTACACAAGTCATTCAATCTGGCTTTTGGTCCTAGTGACTCAACCGTTAACCCTACTACTTTGGAAACTTTTCCATAGCTTTTATAATATTGTTTATCCAATAATTGCAAATACTTCTCTGCATTTACCTGCATAAAGATCTGATGTCCTTTTCCAAATTGGTCATAACCATATCAATACCACAATTATATAATCCTGTGGCGGTTTCAATGATACAATCATTTTCTTCCATAGTCATATCATTCACCACATCAATTGTTACGTCATTTCCAATTTTTTCTTTGATATCCGCCACATGAGATTCCACATACTTGTAATTGGATTCTGATACTCGAATCACAAAATTCTTACCTGCATCAATTCCCAACAGAGTATCTTTAATCAAATGAAGCAGTATCTGTTTTTTATTATCAAATTGAATATGAAACACTTTATTAAATACACGAATCATAATATCTACCAAATCCGATTCCAATGTATCTAATTTTGCTTCATAGTCAGCATTTAAAGCCTGTTCTCTTTCCTTATATTTGGCATTTAATTCATCTGATTTTGCAATCAATTCATCCTGAAGTTTGGAAGCGCCTTCTTTGTACCCCTCTAACTTTGTTCTCTCAAAAAGCATTTCTGCCTGTCTCTTGGATTCATTGGTAATCTTCAATGCTTCCGCCTGGGCTTCTACAACAATGTGCTCTGCCTGCTGACGTGCTTCTTCAAGAATTTCCTCTGGGGTAGGCTGTGGCTCTACCAGAATCTCTTCTGCTGCCAAGCCCTCAAAAACTCCATCCAACAGTTCTTCACTGTCCATATCCACACTATAACTATCTGGCTGTAGTGCAGTAAAACCATTTGCAAAACGCTCATCTGAATTAATCACGCGAGTTTTTGTCTCTATATTAACCAAATACTGCTGTTTAAACAAATTAGACAACGATATCGTCACCTCCACCACGTGAAATAACGATTTCAGCAGAATCTTCTAATCGACGGATAATACCAACGATCTTCTGCTGTGCTTCTTCTACGTCCTTCATACGTACTGGCCCCATGAAGTCCATATCTTCCTTGATCATAGCAGCAAGACGTTTTGAAAGGTTCTTGAAGATAACATTCTGAACTTCTTCTGTTGTACTCTTAAGTGCAAGTTCAAGGTCAGCATTGTCAACTTCACGAAGTACACGCTGAATAGCACGGTCGTCCAAAAGAAGAATATCTTCGAATACGAACATCTTCTTACGGATTTCATCTGCCAATTCTGGTTCTTCGATTTCAAGAGATTCCATAATATGTTTTTCTGTACCGCGATCAACGTTACCCAAGATACTAACGATAGAATCAACACCACCAACAATGGTGTAGTCCTGATTAACAAGAGAAGCAAGTTTACGTTCTAATACACGTTCAACTTCTTTAATAACATCTGGTGATGTACGGTCCATCATAGCAATACGTTTTGCAACATCCGCCTGTTTCTCAGGTGGCAGCGCACCTAAAACAAGTGCAGACTGTCCTGGTGATAAGTATGATAAAATCATAGCAATCGTCTGTGGATGTTCGTCCTGAATAAAGTTTAATAACTGACTTGGATCTGTCTTTCGTACAAATTCGAAAGGACGTACCTGAAGTGACGCTGTAAGTTTTGTAATAACGCCTTGTGCTTTTTCTGAACCAAGGGCTTTTTCCAAAAGTTCTTTTGCGTATCCAATACCACCCTCTGCAATATACTGCTGAGCAAGACAAATCTGATAGAATTCCATCAAAACATCTTCTTTTTCCTGTGGAGAAACGCTTCTGGTATTTGCTATTTCCAAGGTTAATTCTTCAATTTCATCTTCTTTTAAGTGCTTAAAAATTGTAGCAGCTTTTTCTGGTCCTAGGGCAATTAACAAAATTGCCGCTTTTTGGAGTCCATTATATTCATCCATTTTTCTTTACTCCCAATCTTCATTGAGCCAGTTACGAAGTAACGCTGCAACGGCTTCTGGATTATCATCTACGAATTTTTCAATCATAATTCGGACTTCTGATTTCTCATTATATCCGATATCTTCCAATTCTTCTTGCTGTTCCATTGTTGATTCTAACAAAGACTCAACCGAAACTTCTGGTACAAGTTCCTCTTCCTGTTTCTGACTTCTTGTACTACGGAATACTACGAAACCTAATAATGCAAAGATAAGAACCGCAAGGATTATCTGTGCATAATCCATTACGTTAATACTTTCTTCAACTTCATCAATAAACTGAGGCTCTTCATAGCAGAGGAATGTAATAGAATTTGCAGGGAAACCAGTTGCATTTGCAATCAACTGAATGTACTGATCATCTACCTCTACTACGCGAACTTCACTATTTGCAGCCTTGAATTCTTCCCATGTAATATCATCCAATGCTCCAGATGCACGAAGTTCCGCTTCATCATATACAATATACTTTCTAGCCATAACTGCAGCTGAACTAGTATCATATTCAATATTTCCACCATTACTCAAAATCGTTGTAACCATTCTGTCGTAATCATAGGTTGTATCCGATTCTGAAATTTCCTGCATACTATACTCATCATCTTCGATTACGTAAGTTGTGTTGTCAGAGTTGGTATCTGTACCTGGTACACCACCTTCATAACCATTAGTAGAGGTCATATCATATAAAGACTGTTGCGTAATAGCACCACCATCCATGCCTTCTGGAATAGTGATTTCTGTCTTTACAGTTTCACTCTGATCAAAATTTATGTCTACATTTAAGGCAACTTCCACATCTGCAAATACTTTTGAACCAACTAAAACATCCTTAATTTCACTTTTAATAGCATTTTCGAACTTCTGTTGGAAAGATAACTGGGTAGAAGCAACTCCCATAGAAGTATTGGAATCTGCACCAGAATATAAAACATAACTATTATGATCAATAATTGTTATCCCTTCCGTTGAATCATTACCAAGCTGTGTAGCTACATACAATGCCAACGCATATGCCTGGTCTGAGTCCATTTCACCACTGAGTTTTACTTTAATTGCAGCGGTAGAACTTTGTTCTCTAGAAAGAATGGTTCCATCATCTTCTGGAATATCCAAATCCACTGTACAACTTTCTACCATGGACAATTCTGAAATATGATCTGCAAACTTCTGTTCCAAATAATCCTGATATAACTTCTGTTTGTCGGCTTCTGTTCTGGTAAAACTGCCATCTACTACATTATCAATACTATAGGTTGATAACGCAATCTGGTTAGATCCTAAAAGCATGCTGGCATTTGCAAGATCCTCTTCTTCTACACGGAAAGTCATATCTGACTCGGTGAATGTATAACTAATTGTTCCATCGGAATCAAGAATCTCTTTAATTTTTGCTGCCTCTGTATAATTTTCGCATGTATGTAAACGTTCCATACTTGGTGTTGTCATAACCATCGCTAAAATAACCAAGGCAATAATTATGACCGCAACCACACTGGCAAGTAAAACTCTTTGTTTTGTATTAAATTTTTTCCACCACTCTACGACTTTGTCCAAAATCGTTTTCAACTGTTCTGGCATAAATTTATCCCCTCATTAAATCTGCATCTGCATAATCTGCTGGTAAGACTCTAATAATTTATCTCTTACTGCTACTGTGTACTGCAATGCTGTATTTGCCTTTGTCTGAGCAATTAACAAATCATGTGTATTATCTGACTCTCCTAACGCAAATTCAATAGCTGCAGCCTCTGCCTGATTCTGTAATGTATTCGTCTCATCTACCGAATTTAACATAGAATCTAAAATAGAACTAAAGTCTCCAGTTGTTTCGTCCGATAAACCAGATAGTGATGAAAGAGTGTCACTATACGCAGAATAAACTTCTGAAAGTTCCTGATTGGATAACTGAGAAAGACTGGAAGTTCCTGTCAAACTCGTTAACCCACTAATTGTTGATAAACTTGAAATGTCCATTATATGTACCTACTATTTCTTTTGTTTTTTAAAAATTAGATTTATTTACCGATACTTAAACCTGTAAGCGCCATGCTCTTGCTAGCGTCAAATGCTGTGGCATTTGCTTCATAAGAACGTGTTGCATCAATGAGGTTTGTCATTTCTGTAACGGTATTTACATTTGGATAAGAAACGTAACCATTTTCATCCGCATCTGGATTAGCTGGATCATATTCCATGATAAAATCAGTTTCATAGTCCTCTGTAACAGAACTAACTTTTACACCATTACCTACTGCTCTGTTTTTAGAGGTAGAATAGTATTCACTAAAAGGTGTAACATCTTTTTCTTGGAAAGTAACAACTTTACGACGATATGGTCCACCACTTTCTGTGGAGGTTGTGTTTACGTTTGCTATATTTTCCGCAATGATATCAGTACGAAAACGCTGTGCTGTCATACCTGATGCACTAATATTAAATGACTGAAATAATCCCATAACCTATACTCCTTTCCAACTATTTAAGAACAGACTGTAATCTTTGGAATTCTGAAGTAATACTTGTAGTCAGCGCCTGATATTTAATCTGTTCAGAAGCTAATTCTACCTGTTCTGTATCTATATCTACGTTATTTCCATCCAAACGATAAGAATAACCAGAATGATCTGTATATACTTCCGCATTTAACGCTGTTAAATCCATTGAATTTACTTTCTGATCTAAATTCACGTATTTATAATTGCTAAGTTCTTTTTTCAATACGGACTGAAAGTCAATGTCCTGTCTCTTATATCCAGGGGTGTCCACATTCGCAATATTATTTGCGATTAAACTTTCTCTTGTCCAGCTTGCATCAGCAGCCTTATCCAATACGTTTATATAACTAAAAGCATCTGTTGAAATCATATTCTATCCCTCCATATACTTATCTCATTCTAGTCCATCATACAATATTATAAATGATGAGAAAAAAAACTCAAGTAGAAAATATAAATTACTCGGTATTGTGTTGTTCACCTCTTCCCACCACCAATATATAGAAAAAAAGGACTCAGATTCCTAAGTCCTTTTAGTCTACTCTTCCATGATAAACATATGTTTTGTGTAATTTTACTATTTTTTATTTTTCTTCATTTTGTCCAATTCTTCGAAAATCACGTCATTTACAACCTTTATGTAAGTACCCTTCATACCTGAGGAACGTGATTCGATAACACCAGCACTCTCAAACTTGCGTAATGCATTTACAATAACGGAACGTGTAATACCTACTCTATCAGCAATTCTGCTGGCTACAAGAATACCTTCATTACCTTCTAATTCTTCGAAAATATGAACAATCGCTTCTAATTCTGAGAAAGATAATGTACTGATTGCAGATTTTACAATTGCAACTTTTCTTTCTTCTTCAGCATTTTCTTCATTTACAGAACGAAGCATCTCTAAACTTACTACAGTAGTACCATACTCTGTAAGAATAATATCATCAATATCATACTCACGATCACTACGATATTCAAAGAGGGTTCCTAAACGCTCTCCTGCGATATCAATTGGAGTGATAATCGCACGGTATTTTCTACTTTCTGTACCAAAACCTAATGTCTCAAGATTCACATTCTCTTTTGTAGACAAAATTCCCAATAATCTCTCATTTAAGTCAGGATCAATAAATCCACCAACTTCATCTACAATCAATTCTTTAATTACATCTACACCCTGACAAACACTAGAGCCTAATACTTTTCCCTTTTTACTAATAACCAGAATATCTGATTCTAAAATACTGGTAAGCACTTCACAAATATCATTGAATACAACCTTTGATGAACTGTTATTGTGAAGAAGCTTATTAATTTTTCTGGTCTTATCCAATAATTGGACGCTCATTCCTGTTCCCCCTCATTGCGTCATCAACGACACTATCACACGTCTAGTAACAATTTTTATGCGTAAATTTTAGCATAACTTTTCTGACAATTCAATAAATATTCAGAAATTATTTTTATTTTTCTTCTGTTTTTTCCTCTGTTGGCTTTGTCCATGTCATATATTCACAATTTGGATAATCAATACATCCATAGTATTTACGACCTTTTCTCGTTCTCTTTATAACAATGTCTTTGCCACATTCTGGACAAGAATGACCTGTTTTTTCATAATATGGTTTTGTGTTTTTACATTCAGGGAATCCTGGACAAGCCAAGAATTTTCCATGAGGACCATATTTAATAACCATGTTTCTGCCACATTCATCACAGATTTCTTCAGAAACTTCATCCTCAATTTTTACTTTTTCCAATTCTTTTTCTGCTTTTTCTACTGCTTCTTCAAGATCTGGGTAAAAATTCGCGATAACCGTTTTCCAATTCACGTTTCCTTCTTCTACACCATCTAAGAGAGATTCCATATTTGCAGTAAAATGCTCATCTACGATGGTTGGGAATGATTCCTTCATAATATTATTAACCACTTCACCAATTTCAGTTACATAAAGATTTTTCTGCTCTTTTGTAATATATCTTCTGGCAAGTATTGTTGTAATTGTTGGAGAATAGGTACTAGGACGTCCAATTCCCAACTCTTCCATTGCCTTTACCAAAGAAGCCTCTGTATAATGGGCTGGTGGCTGTGTAAAGTGCTGTTTTGGTTCTAAACTTTCCAAAGCAAGTTTGGTGTCTTCTGTAATAGAAGTTAAAACGGTCTGTTTTTTAGTTTTTTCACTGTCTGCTTCTACATATACAGACATAAATCCTTCAAATGCCAATTTGGATGTAGATACATTAAATGTGTAATCACCAGCACCAATCTTTACAGATGTGGTTTCATATACAGCATTCGCCATTCTACTTGCAGCAAAACGTTTCCAAATCAACTGATACAAACGAAATTGGTCTCTTGAAAGAGAATCTTTTATGTCAGATGGTGTACGGTTGATATCCGAAGGACGAATTGCTTCGTGGGCATCCTGAATCTTACCAGATGTTTTCTTTTCATTGACTGTATCTGCTTCAAACTCTTTCCCGTAGTGCTCTGCAATAAATGCATGTGCTGCTGCATCTGCTTCTTCTGAAATACGTGTAGAATCTGTACGTAAATATGTGATAAGACCAACTGTTCCTTCACCTTTAATATCAACACCTTCATACAGCTGCTGTGCAATACGCATCGTTTTCTGAATAGGAAAATTTAATGCTTTAGACGCTTCCTGCTGCAAGGTGCTAGTAGTAAATGGAATAGGCGCCTTCTGACGGCGTTCTCCTTTTTTGACCGCTGTCACATGGAATTCTTTTCCTTCTAATTCTTTTAATACCGCATCCATTTCTTCCTGAGAAGTTGGCACAAAATGTTCATGACCTTTTTCTGTTAACTTCGCAACAACTGGTTTCTTTTCTCCTTCTGGAAGAAGAGATGCTTCTAAACTCCAATATTCTTCTGGAACAAATGCTGCTATTTCTTCTTCCCTATCGCACACGATACGAAGAGCAACTGACTGCACACGTCCTGCAGATAAACCACGTTTCACCTTTGCCCATAAAAGCGGACTGATTTTATAGCCTACCATACGGTCCAATGCACGTCTGGCCTGCTGCGCATCTACCAAATCCATATCAATTTTACGAGGATTCTTTAAAGATGCTTTAACGGCTGACTTTGTAATTTCATTGAAACTAATACGATAAACATCTTTTTCTTCTAATTTAAGAGCAAACATCAAATGCCAAGAGATTGCTTCTCCTTCACGGTCAGGGTCAGTTGCAAGATAAACTTTTTCTGCTTTCTTTACTTCTTTACGAAGTTTTGCAAGCACATCTCCTTTACCACGAATCGTAATATACTTTGGTTCAAAATCACCATCTACATCAATTCCAAGTGAACTCTTTGGCAAATCGCGCACATGTCCATTTGAAGCCATTACTTCATAATTCTTCCCAAGAAATTTTTTAATTGTTTTCACTTTTGCAGGAGATTCTACGATCACAAGGTATTTTGCCATTTTTATGCTCCTTATTATTTCTTCTTATCCTAATATAGTACGAACATAATAGTTCGTGAATGTTTCCTTAATTAATCCCATTCTCTGTAACTTTTCTATAATTTCCAAAAGTCGAGTAATCGAGTACTCTGTCTTCTCCATGAGAGTAGACAAAGAGACGGGTCGAAAATCTGTTAAACTATACACCAAGCGTTCATCTTTTTCAAGTATATTTTTCCGAAAATCCATCTGGGTATATATATTTTCAGTTAATATGTCTAAATCAGAAAGGAAATCTTCAACACTTTTAACAATGCCTGCCCCCTGTTTTATGAGTTGATTGCATCCTTGACTCAGTGAATCTGTAATTCTACCAGGCAATGCATACACATCTCTTCCCTGTTCCATGGCGAAATCCGCTGTAATTAAAGATCCACTTTTTTCCTTCGCCTCAATCACCACCACACAGTCACTAAGACCAGAGATAATTCTATTTCTAGCAGGAAACTGATGCGCCACAGGCTGTGTACCTGGCGGATATTCAGATATAATTCCACCAGTTTGTAAGATTTTCTCATAAAGATACTTATGTTCCTTCGGATAACATACATCAACTCCAGAACCTAATACTCCAAAAGTATCACCTTGACCATCCAATGCCCCTTTATGCGCTTCTCCATCTATCCCTCTTGCTAAACCACTAATCACCTGTACCCCATGATTGGAAAGTGTTTTTGCCAGAATTCTTGTAATTTCACTACCATAAGCACTACAACCTCTAGCACCAACAATTGCCACTGATTTTCTGTTTTCGTCTGGAAGATTTCCTACATAATATAATGCATACGGCGCATCTGGAATATGTCTTACTTTTTTTGGAAAATGATTTTGTTCCAATGAAACAAAACCAACACCTTGTCCCATAAGATCAAACCATTCTTTATCCAACTGCCACTGATTTCTGCTATGGTGTATAACTTTCGCATCTTCTTCGGTTAAACCTTCTATCCCTTTTATTTTTGAATAAGGGGTATTATATAATTCCTCTGCAGTTATTCCTTCCTCCAAAAGATATCTCTTTTTTGCAGTACCTAATCCACGGACATTCGCTAACCAATATGCATATCTCATACTCTTTGTCCTCCCCAGAATTTAGAATCAATATTGCGATAAAGTACTGCTTCTCTTAGATGTTCTATACGAATCTCCTTTTTTTCGTCCAAATCCGCAATGGTACGAGCCACCCTTAGAATCTTATGAAATGTTCGGGCAGTCAATGCCATTTTCTCATAAGTTTCTTCCATATAGTCCTCTTCTCTTTTTCCCAGATAGCAGAATTCTTCCAAACGAGATGCTGGAATCTGGCTATTATGAGAAAACGTTTCCCCTTTATAACGTTCACATTGTATCTGATGGCAGGACAACACTCTCTGCTGAATCTCTTTTGAACTTTCTCCTTTTGTTTTTTCTTTATGATTTAAATCTTGAAAACTTAGTGCTGGTGCTTCTACACATATATCAATACGATCTAATAATGGCTGAGAAACTCGATCCATATATCTTTGTAAACTAGCGGGTGAACACCTGCATCGATTCATATCTGGGTAATATCCACAATTACAGGGATTCATCGCCGCCAAAAGCAAAAAATTGGCAGGATACGTTACACTCATCTTTGCACGAACCAAACATATTTCGTGTTCCTCTAAGGGCTGACGCAGAACCTCCATGGTACTTTTCTGAAATTCTGGAAGTTCATCCAGAAATAATACGCCATTATGCGCAAGAGATATTTCTCCAGGCTTTGGTATGGAACCACCACCTGTCAATCCTGGCACACTAATCGTATGATGTGGAGAACGAAAAGGTCTGTGCTCTAACAATGCGCTTTGATTCTTTAACAAACCACAAACACTATAGATTTTGGATAACTCCAGTTTTTCCTCTTCTGTCATGGGTGGCAGTATTGTAGCAAAACGCTCGGCTATCATAGTCTTCCCAGCCCCAGGTGCCCCCACCAGCAGCACATTGTGGAAACCACTGGCTGCAATTTCACAAGCTCGTTTTAAAAATGGCTGTCCGCATACTTCCGAAAAATCCTTTTGTATTGTACAATCTGCTTTTTCGGTCTTTATATTTTTTGCATAAAAATCTTCTTCATAGGGCTTTCCATTTAAAAAATCAATTACTTCATTTAGATGAGAAAATGCATACACCTTTGCACATTTTACCAGTTTTCCTTCGTTTTCATTTTCCTTAGGAATTATGAATTCAAAAATTTCATTTTTTACACCGTCTGAAATAATAGGAAGGACGCCATTAACTGGCAGGATTTGCCCATTTAAACCTAGTTCTCCCACAAACATACGATTTTTACAACTATTCTCACTGACTACTCCAATGGATTGCAAAATAGCAATCGTAATAGGCAAATCAAATCCTGTGCCGTTTTTGCGAATATGTGCTGGGGATAAATTAATTGTGATACGCTTTGCTGGTAAAATAACACCGACGCTATGAAGTGCTGTGCGAATGCGCTCTTTTCCTTCTCTTACCTCTGTAGAAAGCTGTCCTACCATGTCAAAAGAAGGCATGCCATTGCTGATATCCACTTCAACCTGAATCGGACGTGTGTGAATACCTTCTAATATTGCTGTATGAATTTTACTATACATGTCTACTCCTATTCCAATCATATGGGGATACGCATAGAACCATGCATGTAAAATAAGAAAAAAGATGAATATATAATAACATATAATCCATCTTTTTCAAATCTAATTCAACAGTTTTTTCAATTTTTCCAATGCTTTCTTTTCAATGCGCGATACATAGGAACGGGAAATTCCTAACGCATCTGCAATTTCCCTTTGTGTATACTCCTTTTCTCCAAACAAACCATACCTCTTTTTTATAATCATAAATTCCCGTTCTGTCAGCACATGCTTCATATGCTTTAAAATAATATCTACATCCCGGTTTACTTCCATCTGTTTTGATACATCCACCTCATCCACCAAAAGCACTTCCATAAGATGAATCTGTTTTCCCTCCTTATCTGTTCCTATAGGCTCATAAAGAGAAACCTCCATTTTAGTCTTTTTTGTCTTTCGAAAATGCATCAGCAACTCGTTTTCAATACACCGGATAGCATAGGTGGCAAACCTATTCCCAAAGTTATAATCAAAGGTAGACACCGCCTTTAGCAAACCTATGGTACCTATAGAAATCAAATCCTCTACTTCATCTTCACTACTTTGATATTTCTTCGCCACATGAGCAACCAGGCGCATATTGTGTAGAATTAATTCTTCTTTTGCCTTCTGATCTCCCTGTTTTAGGCGTTCTAAACAGAGCTTTTCTTCCTCAAAAGACAAGGGTGATAAAAAAGCTTTCACATTGCACCTTTTTTTGCTTACTTTCTACATTCTATGTCGCGGTCTGCTTTTCTGTGCTTTTCCTACGATAGAAAAAATGATATAATGGTAAAACTATGGAACGCAAAATAGAATATACAATCACGGACGAATTTCATAATAAAACCATTGAACAGTTTTTAAAACTACAAGAATACCCTCATCAGGCCATCGTACAGTTGAAAAAGACACACGAAGGAATAAAAAGAAATGGCGTGTGGGCTTATGTAAACGAAAAACTGGAGACAAACGATATCCTGTCTCTACACCTTATCGAGGATGAAGCAGACACTTCTATTCAAGCCCTTTATGTGCCTTTGGATATTATATATGAGGATGAAGATTTATTGGTTATTCAAAAACCTGCCAATATGCCAATCCACCCCTCTATGAATCATCATGAAGGAACTATGGCAAATGGTCTCCTCTATTATTTCACCCAAAAAGGGGAATCTTTTACATTTCGATGCATTAACCGCTTAGATCGAGACACTAGTGGATTAACTATCGTAGCAAAACATTTGCTCAGTGCAGGAATACTAAGCAGACAAGTGTCAAAAAGGGAAATCAAACGTACCTATCGTGCCATTTGTCAGGGAAAGGTTTTAGAATATGGAACCATAGATGCTCCTATTGCAAGAGCACATGATTCCACAATTGAACGCTGTGTGAATTATGAAACAGGAGAACATGCTGTAACTCATTATAAACGAATTTCCTACGATAAGGAAAAAGACCTGTCTCTTGTAGAACTCCATCTAGAAACAGGGCGAACCCACCAGATTCGTGTGCATATGAAATATATTGGACATCCAATTATCGGAGATTTTTTGTATCATCCTGACTTTACCTACTGCAATCGTCAGGCACTTCATTCCTATAGTTTGTCCTTTATACATCCCTTAACAAAAAAAGAAATGCACTTTGCATCTCCTCTTCCAGAAGATTTAAAGTGCATCTTTCAAGATTTCTAATTCTGATTTTTCATAAGGAACCTTCCCTTTCAAAACCTGGTTTTTGACATAGGAGAAGGTTTCTTTTTCGCCTTTTTTCCAAAGCATTTCCAATAAATATTCCAGCATGGCACGGGTATCTGGATGTAAAATATAATGATCCTTGCTATTATTATAGTAATTTAAAGCACCCTTATCGGTATATTTATCCTTCTGATAATTTTTGGATGCACTGACTCTATCAATGAACATCTCTGCCACGTACTTGATCGGCATCTTCATGCCACACATGGCTGTGCCTTCTCCACCTTCCTCACCAACACCATAATCAATCCAATATTCCAAATGATGTTTATTCTTACCTTTATGGTGAAGCCATGCAGAAGAATAGCCTTTTTCATAACGTTCTGCATTGTTTGGACTCATATACCCTTTGTAATACTTGCACCCAACCCAAAATTCAGTTGGTCCATACTTGGACAGGTCATGCAAAAGTCCCTGCTTGTATAGACCAATCTGAAAACATCCTTTCATAACAAGAAATTTATGTGCGGTGATGGTGCGAAAATGCTGCCATACTTTCATAAACAATTCCTATTTTTTTCTTCTTCTAGTTTTTTTCTCTTGTGGTACTTCTTTGGTCTTTAATACGGAAATGCTGTGAGCAGGAACATCCACAAACATCTGATCCTCCAACAGTTCTCCATTTAAAGTCCATTTCTTATTTGACAAAATTGGTAATGCCAATTTTACTACTTCCGCACTGAGATTATATCCAATATAGAGGTCTTCTTTATGTTCCCCTTCTGCATATGCACCACAATACATAACGCCAAGACTCTTTCTACCATGGTCGATCTGTGAAATCCATGCATTTTCTCCATGGTATGACATATCTGGCGCTCCCACAGAACGATAATCCGTAAATCTAAATGGTACTTCTTTTGCAATCAGTTTATACTCTTTACGGAAAGTGATTAATGATTTTATAAATTCACGTTCTTCTTTATACTTATTAAACTGACTCCAGTTTACCCATCCAGTCTCATTATCCTGACAGTAAGCGTTATTATTTCCTGACTGTGTATTGCCAAATTCGTCGCCTGCCATAATAAGAGGCACACCCTGTGCATACATAAGCATCGCATAAGCGAGATACATTCTGCTACGTCGTATATTATTTACAAAACGTTTTCGACTAACGCCTTCTACTCCATAATTAAAACTTAAATTGTAATCCGAACCATCTTTGTTGTTTTCACCATTGGCTTCATTGTGCTTTTCATTATACGAAAACAAATCTGCTAAAGTAAAACCATTGTTGCTGGCTACAAAATTTACATAACCATAGTTTATATCCTGTTTTTTCTGCTGGTTTGCAAATTCTTTAATGTCTGTATCGTAATGATTTAACAGCATACGTGCTGGGAACTGATATTCTTCCTTATAAATAAATAAATTCTTATATTTACGGCGAGAATCATATTCTCCATTAAATGTATCTGTAAATATTTTTGTTCGGCTCAGTAATGGATCATGTACAATACTGCCGATTGGAAGATTTGCACCAATCAGATGAAAACCATCCACATGGTACTCTTTTGTCCAGAAATGCAGCACATCCATGATAAATACATGGCTTGTTGTTTCAGGGAAAAACATTTCCATAATGCATTCCATACCATTATCATGCAATGCTTTCACTAATTTCTTGAATTCAACTGTGGCTTTCGCAGGTTCGGAAGCATAAGAGGATTTTACTGCAAAATAATTTCCCTCTCCATACCCCCAGAAATTCATCTGTTTCTCTTCTTTATCAAGAATAATTGGCTGAATCATATCCTGATTCTCAGGCTGCCATTTTACATAGTCTGGAATCTGTACTTCTTCAGGAATTGGCATTTCTTCAAACTCATACACTGGCATAAGTTCCACTGTAGTAATTCCTAAATCCTTCAGATATGGGATTTTATTTCTAACTGCTTTAAAGGTTCCTTTTACCTTTCCAGCCGTTTTTAATCCCATCGTAAATCCTCTAACATGAAGCTTGTACATAATCATATCGGATTTCGTAATTTCAGGATTTCTATCAGCACCCCAGGCAAATGCACCTCCATCAAATCCACCCGTGAGCTTATACTTGTCCTCTTTACGACTTTCATCATTCCAAACTTCTCTGCCAACAATCACAGTTGCATAAGGATCTATCAACTCTTTTCCATTGATTTCATATAAATAATTATATTCCTGAGCATTTAGGCCAACAACCGTAATAGAACGTAATGACCCTCTACAAAACTCTTCTGGAACAGAAACAAATACTTTCTCTTTTGTCGCTTTATTTATCAGAACAATTCGACAATCATCTTCTTTTTCTGCCTCAAATGTAAATACAATTTGATTTTTCGATATTTTTGCACCTAGTGCAAGGTAATTTCCTTCTTTAACTACTAAACTCATGCTGCCTCCATATTCTTGCCTCTATTAGTGTCATTTTATTTCATTGTCCTACAGAGTTATTATACCTTTTTTTGATAAGTTTGTATACAAATTTGTTCAGAATCTTTTCAATTTCTCTCATTGACATTCTTTTCAATGAGATATAATATAAAGTGAAAAAATCCACACTT
>CAZDAP010000002.1:20212-23518 GCA_964503585.1 uncultured Lachnobacterium sp.
TCTCATTGACATTCTTTTCAATGAGATATAATATAAAGTGAAAAAATCCACACTTATATATTCAGGCAATTATCTAGTCAAAAAAAACATGAAAGAAAGAGGAATTTATTATGTCAGAAAAAGAATTAGTTACACCTGTTACTCCAGATGAAGCAGATGATATCCGTGTGACTCTTGACACAGAGGAAGGCGAAATCGTATGCCGTATTCTTACTATCTTTGAAGCAGATGGTCAGGATTACATCGCTCTTATGCCATTGGACGAAAACGATCAGGATAACGCTGAAGGCGCCGTTTATCTTTATCGCTATGCGGAAGACGAAGAAGGGCTTCCATCTGTAGAATATATTGCAGATGAAGATGAATATGAAGCAGCTGCTGATCGTTATGACGAGTTGCTTGATGAAGAATTCTATAACTCTATTGAAGATTAGGTTACAATTTAGTTCACTAGTGAGAAAAAACTTCTAGATACCACGAAAGAGGGATTACCTATTTGTATTTGCGCACGCATCATACAATATAGGTAATCCCTCTTTCTTACACTTTCTAGAAACTTTTCTCTTTTTAAATCGTAATATTTGCTTCATCCACAAAACATGACACCTCTGCAGGTTTATTATGAATTTCTTTGACTGCACAAATCGTTAATTTTTCGATGGCACGGGTCATGCCTACATAGAATAAGCGACGCTCTTCTTCAACTTCTTTGTCAAGAAGGGCCTTTTTATATGGCGTAACACCTTCATTGGCATCTATAATAAAAACAGATTTGAATTCCAAACCTTTGGCACTGTGAAGTGTAGACAGTGTGATGGCATTGGGATTTTCATTTTTCTGCTTTGCTTTTTCACGCAATTCTTCGGCATATTCCTGCATATGAAGTTCCCAGGCTTCGTAATTCTTGAATCCTTTTGCACTGGCCTGAAGTTCATCAAGTACATCAAAGAGATCTTCCTTGTTTAGGTTACGATATTCTGCGTACTCTACCAAATAGTCTTCATAACCAATTCCGTGACGAATATAATTGATAGCAGCATAAGGAGACATTTTCTCTAACATCTTAATATCGTAGTGAAGTTTCTCAATACGCTCTGCCATCCAAGGCTGTTCATCATACATTTTTTCCCATTCCACAAAATCAATCTGAGTATCATACAAAGAATCCCTACTTAAATAGCGTTTTGGCTTGTTCATAATCATAAGAAAATCCTTGCGTGCCCGACTACCACGAGCAATATCCATGTAAGTGCGGATATCTCTAGCAATCCAATGATCATACAGATTAGGAATCTGATCTCTGGTTTTAAAATCGATATTATACGCCATTAATTGTTCCATGAGAAACCGCGGTTGCGTATTAGTTCGAAACAGAATCGCAATATCAGATAGTTGATATCCTGATTTTAATTGTTCTTCTATCTTCTTTAAAAGGAACAGTACTTCTTCTCTTTGATTTTCGAATATATGAAAACGAATTACACCTTCCCTCGCGTCTGGAGTATCTGTTAAAAGAGTTTTTCCAGACACGATAGTTTTTGAAAAACGTTCTGTATTATGACCAATCAAGTTTAGAGAATGTTTTATAATCTCTGGATGACATCGATAATTCACATCCAACTGAATCTGCTTTACCTGTGGATAATCCTCTGGAATATGGAGCATAATTTCTGGCTTAGAACCACGGAACCTGTAAATAGACTGGTCATCATCTCCTACCATAAACAGATTATTTTCTGGCGCAGCCAGCATACGCACCAAATCATATTGAATCTGATTGATATCCTGAAACTCATCTACCAAAATATACTGATACTTTTTCTGCCAAGCACTTAAAATATCTGGTCTTTCCTGAAACAGTTCATAAGTCAAAGTCTGCATATCATCAAAGTCTATGAGACGATGTTTCTTTAAGAAAGATTCATATTCTTTATATATCTTGTGAAACACATCACTTCCACACTGTGTAGAATAAAAATGTTCCAATGGAATACGGGTATTCTTGATCATACTAATTTCACTTAGGATGCCTGTAATCAACTCATTTTCATCACGGAATTCCAATCCATATTTTTGAATTAACTCTCGAATAGCCTGACGTTTTGTGTCTTCTGGAATAATATTACCGCTATTATAATTGTAGGCAAGTTTTAAAACCATAAAGAAAACCGCATGAAATGTGCCAAAGGTAACCTGACCTCTGCCACGATAATTTTGCTGTGCCATCTCACGCTCAAAACGCTGTTTCATCTCATTTGCAGCAGCTTTCGTAAAGGTAATCACCAAAATATTGGATGGACTTACCCCATAATTCATGATTAAGTTTTTTGTTCGTTCTACTAGGGTAGCCGTTTTGCCACTTCCTGGACCTGCTAAGACAAGCATCGGACCATCCTTATGCAAAATAGCCGATGTCTGAGACTTGTTAAAATTCATAAAAACCTCTAATAAATTTTATTGAAAGACAGGTTCGAAAAGCAAATACTTTTCGAACCTGTAAAGAATTCATATCTTATTTAGATAACATTTCGATACCTTTTTTGATACGTGCAATAGATTCTTCTTTTCCAAGAAGTTCCATAAGTTCTGTAGCACCACCTGGTGTCATCTGTTTACCAGAAACTGCTGTACGGATTGGCCACATAACATAGCCATTCTTTACGCCTTTTTCTGCTACGAAGTTGCAAAGTGTTGCATAAAGTGCATCATTCGAATAATCTTCCTGTGCTTCTAAAATAGGAAGGATTTCTGTTAACACTTCAAGAGATGTTTCTTCGTTTGTTTTCATCTTCTTATGTGTATACATTGCGGTATCATATTCTGGTAATGTTTCAAAGAAATCGATATGTTCTTTGATATCTGGGAATACTTCGATACGAGTTTTTACCATAGCTGCGATTTTCTTTAAATCTAAGTCCTTTGTAATCACTTCCTTGATATATGGTTCTGCCATTTCATAGAATGGGTCAAAATCCATAGCCTTGATGTATTCTCCATTCATCCATTTTAATTTTACATAATCGAAAACTGCTGGTGATTTGCTGATTCTTGTGTAATCAAAATCACGAATGAGTTCGTCTAAGGTAAAGATTTCACGATTGTCTTCTGGACTCCAGCCAAGTAAAGCAATGTAGTTTACGATTGCTTCTGTTAAAAATCCCTGTTCAATTAAATCTTCGAAAGAAGAATGTCCACTTCTCTTTGAAAGTTTCTTGTGATTTTCATCGGTAATCAATGGCAAATGAATGTAAGTTGGTGATTCCCAGCCAAATGCATCATAAAGTCTCTGATATTTTGGTGAAGATG
>CAZDAP010000003.1:0-23300 GCA_964503585.1 uncultured Lachnobacterium sp.
GGAAAACTTTTCCGCTTCGATGAAAAGGATACCCATGTCGTTATCATGTGTGGTATGAGTGCTGCATTTTCTACATTGTTTGGCACGCCTATGGCCGCTGCTATTTTTCCAATGGAAATGGTCAGCGTTGGTGTTATGTACTACATGGCATTGGTTCCATGTGTGGTAAGTTCCCTGACCGCTCACGGCATTGCTGTACTCCTTGGAGTAACGGGTGAATCTTTCCATGTAACAGGAATTCCTGCATTTGCACTGATGCCTTCGATTCAAACAGTTTTAGTAGCATCTCTTTGTGCCTTTTTAAGTATGGGGTTCTGTGTTTTCTTACACAAAACCGAACACTTATACAAGAAATATTTAAAAAATCGTTACCTTCGAATCTTCGTTGGTGGATGTGCCATCGTACTTTTAACCCTGCTAGTTGGCAACAATGATTACAATGGTGCTGGTATGCATATTATCGAGCAGGCCATTGAAGGACATGTTGTTCCAGAAGCATTTTTACTGAAAATGCTGTTTACTGCTCTTACCATTGGTGCTGGATATAAAGGCGGTGAAATCGTTCCTACCTTTTTCGTAGGTGCAACCTTCGGATGTCTCTTAGGACAATTCATAGGACTTGGCCCATCCCTTTGTGCAGCCATCGGTATGATTTCACTCTTCTGTGGTGTAACCAACTGTCCAATCAGTACATTGCTCATTAGTTTTGAACTGTTCGGTTACGAAGGTATGCCATACTACTTATTGGCGGTGGCTTTCAGTTACATGCTTTCTGGATACTTCGGATTGTACAGCAGCCAGAAAATCATGTATTCAAAGTACAAAACAGATTTTATCAATCGACACACGCACTAAAATCAATAAAAACCCGAAATCGGTGGGCGTAGCGCCCACCGATTTACTTTTAAATGCCCGTGAGGGTTCTTATCTCTATTTTGCTACTGCTACTAAACATGCAACTGCCTGTACTTCTACTTTAGTATCTACTTCTGTCAATGTACGAAGTGCTTCTGTAGATGCTTTGTCGTTATCGATGCAAATCTGCCAGTTTGCTTTTTCTGGTAATTCTACAGTAACTGCTTCACGGTTTGCGTTATAGACAATAAAGAGTGTTTCTTCTTCTGTTTTAATGGTGAATGCAACCACATTCTTTGGTAAACCGTCTACAAAGTGTAAGTGCTCACAAACTTCTTCTGTTGTCGCAAAACGAAGTCCTTCGTGTGCTTTTCTAAATGCAATCACACCTTTGTAATATTCATACAAATCCATGTATTTTACCAATCTGTCGTATCTCATATTGTTGGTATAGAATGGAAGATTATAACTATTTTCGGATACTTCATCGGTACCTTCGATTGGCTTTGTACGGGCAAATTCTTCACCTGAAAGGAAGAATGGAATACCTTGTGCAGTAAATACCATTGCTGTTGCCAAACGGTTCATAGCCAATTTCTCTTCTTCTGTTGCCTTTGGACAAGACACACTGATTTTATCCCAAAGAGTAAGGTTATCATGACAGGATACATAGTTTACGATATCCACTGGATTTTTTGCCCATGGTCCTTGGCTGTATTCATATGCATCATAGTCTACTTCTGGATGACGGGTCGCTCCAACTACAGAGTAGCGGATATCATTTTCCATATCCTGTTTTCCACTAATGAATCCAATCTCCTCTTCGATAAATACATCACCACGAATGCCATCACGGATATCATCTGAAAATGCACCTACGTCAACAAGTGCTGGCACATTACATTTCAATGCTCTTTCTTCATCTGGAACAGTAGATGGACCACCTGTCCAGCCTTCACCATAGATAACGATGGAAGGATTGATTTTTTTCAATTCCACTGCTGCCTTATTCATAGTTTCGATATCTATTACACCCATAAGGTCAAAACGGAAACCATCAATATGATATTCGGATACCCAATATTTAAGAGATTCAATAATAAATTTTGAACACATTGGATGATCCGATGCTACTTCATTACCACAAGCAGAAGCATCGGAATATTTACCATCTTCTGTCATTCTGTAATAATAATCTGGTACACATTTCTGGAAGCAATTATGCTCAATGTCATAGGTATGGTTATAAACAACGTCCATGATGACACCTAATCCATGTTCGTGGAAACACTGCACCATCTGCTTAAATTCCTTAATACGAACTTCACCATGGAATGGATCTGTTGAGAAAGATCCTTCTGGCAAGTTATAGTTGATTGGATCATATCCCCAGTTATACTGTGGAACATCTGGTTTACTCTCATCAATACTGCCAAAATCATAAGTTGGCATAATCTGTACATGTGTAACACCTGTATCTAATATATGATCCAAACCAGTTGGAACACCTTCTTTTGTCTTCAATCCTGTTTCTGTAAGTCCAATATATTTTCCTGGGTACTTTGCTCCACAACTTTCATCCATCGTTGTGTCTAAAATAGACATTTCATAGACTACAATATCCGTCCATTTCTTTACTTCTGGACCTTTATCTTCTGCAAAGCCTTCTGGATTTGTTTTTTCCAGATTCACAACCATGCTTCGAATGCCGTTTACGCCAGCAGCCTTCGCATATGGATCGTTTGATTCCTGAGTAATACCGTTCACGGTTACTTTGTAAGTATAGTAGAGTTTATGTAAATCCCCACTCTTTACGTAAACCCATGTACCACCTTCACTTTTATTCATTTTCTTCTCTTCGATTGCTTCTCCGCCATCCCCATTGGCATAAAAACAAACAGACACCTCATCTGCTGTTGGTGCCCAAAGACGAAACTGTGTATGATCCTTGGAATATACAGCACCAAGGTCATTTCCTTCGTATACTACTAGTGATTTTTTGCTCATAATAAAGTACCCCTCAAAATATGAATATTTCGTATATTTTCACATGTTTTCGCATGTTTTCGATAACATTATATTTCATATTTGAGGGGTTGTAAATTGTAGTATCTACTAGTTTTTTTTGTTCTTTTTAGTCGATATGCCTATTCACATTTTCTGTTTTTCCCAAATATCACATCATAGTTGATATTTTTATAAAAGATATCTTCCTGATTCTCTTTATTTACCTGACTATTTGCCAGCATCCACATGGTTTTTGCAATGACGGACTCCAAAGTCATATCGTAGGATTCTAGGAAATTACACATGGTTTTCATTTCATTTCCCACTTCATAAACGGTCATATCACTACCTTCATGTGCCACCTGTGTTGCCATAATAATGGTCTTTTCTGGATATTTCCTGCACAGACCATAAAAATCTTCAGAAATAGACCTTGGAATACCACCTACACCAAAACTTTCTACAATAACGGCATCATAATGGGAGAAAATAAAGCCCAACATCTCTGGTGTGATTCCAGGAATCAATTTTAAAAGAAATATATTTGCATTTAGTTCTGTATAAAATGCAACCTCTTCTTCATATGGAAGCATTGGAATGTATCGCATAATCTGTCCGTCCTGAATCATTGCCAAAGCAGGGAAATCAATGCTGTCAAAGGCATTATAACTCTTTGAACGAATTTTCTTTGCACGTGTGCCAGCGATGACTTTTCCATCAAACACTATCACAACACCTTGCGACTTGTCATCCGATGCATAGGTAAAACTGTCTAATAAGTTGGTCTTTGCATCGGTAATATCCATATTGATTGGTTTCTGGGAACCTGTAATGACAATTGGCTTCTTGGAATTCTGTATCATATAAGAAAGTCCTGCTGCTGTATATGCCATAGTATCTGTTCCATGGGCAATCACAAAACCATCGTACTTATCATAATTTTCCTGGATACATTTTACCATTAAAATCCAATGCTTTGGCTCCATATTAGAACTATCCAAATTCAAGAGCTGCAATGTCTCCACCTGGCAAATATCCTTTAACCCAGGAATAAATGCCAGCAATTCATTTGGCGCAATCTGCGGTGTTAAACCGCTCTCTGTTTTTTTTGATGCAATGGTACCACCTGTAGCGATTAATAAAATTTTCTTATTCGTCATATTACTCATTTAGGAAAGTTCCCTTTCTAAATCTTCTAATAACATATTTACATTTTCATCTTTTGTGGCCCAAGAGGTACAAATACGAATCACAGAATGGTTTTCATCTTTCTTTCCCATTGGTTCAAATACATATTTATGAGATAACTTCTCTATGGTTTCTGTAGGCAGCGCTACGAACAACTGATTCGTAGGCGACTCTACTGTAAATTCTACACCAAAAGAAGATAACTTATCCTTTATTTTTTCTGCCATATCCATCCCATGTTTTGCAATATCAAAATAAAGGTTATTTTCAAATAGGGTTTCAAATTGAATTCCTAACAAACGTCCCTTTGCCAACATACCTCCATGCTGTTTGATATTATAGCGAAAATCTGGCTTTAATTCTGAATTTGTGATAACAACTGCTTCGCCAAACAATGCTCCAACCTTGGTTCCTCCAATATAAAACACATCTGTATTATTGGCGATATCCTCCAAAGTCAAATCATTTTCTTTACACATAAGACCATAGCCCAAACGCGCTCCATCTAAAAACAGATACACCCCATATTCCTTGCAAAGTGCATAAAGTTTTTGAAGTTCCTCTTTACTGTAAATCGTGCCCCATTCCGTTGGATTGGATATATACACCATCTTTGGCTGTGCCATATGTTCATCACCGCCATTGGCATAATGATCTTTTAATATTTCACGAATCTGTGGTTCATAAATCTTACCATCTTCAGATGGAATCGTGATACACTTATGTCCGCTAGCCTCTACTGCACCAGTTTCATGGACATTAATGTGTCCACTACTTGCACATATTACACCTTGATATGGCTTTAACGCAGCATCAATGACTGTGACATTGGTCTGTGTACCTCCTACTAGAAAATGCACATCTGCATCTTCTGCTTTGCAAGCAGATTTTATAAGTTCTGCTGCGCGTTTACAATGAGAATCCATCCCATATCCAATGGTCTGTTCCATATTTGTTTGTTCTAATTTTTCTATGATACTTGGGTGTGCCCCTTCTGTATAGTCACAATTAAAATATATCATTCTTAATTACTCCAAATTACGATTCTTCTGTTACAACATCTGTAGCAACTTCCGTTGTTTCTGGAATTGCTTCCATAAAGTACATACGAGATGCAAAATCCGTTGTAAAACGAATATCTTCTGCATAGCCTGTTGCTCCAAAGCCCTGTTTTAAATGCACTCCGCTTTCCATCAAAACCTTGCCATTTGCTACGCAATATTCTTTTTCACCTGGTAATTTCACCAGTTTCGCAGCCAAATTATGTACAAAAGATTCTGGCTTGATGTGGAAAGGAATTACCTGATTAATCAAACCACCAAAATCCTTGATATTAATCTGCAACTGTCTGTTGGTAAAGAGGTATTTCGTATCTGCGTCCAATCCTTTTGGTGTATAGGTTTCAAAATGAGTATTTGGATTAAATAATACCTGCATTTCAAAACCAACAGCCTTTTTCTTGTCTGGACTTACGCATGTCCATTCATAGGTATTATCGTAAGCTCTGCCACGATAAAAACTGCCATACTGGAGAACCTCTCTCCATTTTTTATATAAAGTAATCTGCTCTTTTACGTCTTTTACATCTTCGGAACTCATTTCACAAAGGTTACATTCATATCCCAATACCCCAAATGCCGCTACTTGGAAACGAGATGCCATCGGCGTTTTACGAAGTGTCTGATGATTTGGACAATCCGATACATGGGCAGTGACTGTGGACATAGGATAGCCATAACTATAGCCCGTCTGACCATTTACACGATATATCGCATCTGAGTCATCACTTGCCCAAATCTGTGGAAAGTAACAAAGCATACCAAGGTCAAAACGATTTCCACCGGAAGCACAACCTTCAAATAAAATATGAGGGAATTTGCTCATCAGAGTATTACACATTTTATATAATCCCATCATATAGCGATGTCCCACTTCTTTTTGACGTTCTGGTGGCAAACATGGCGAATAATAATCCGAGAAAATACGATTCATATCCCATTTTACATAGGAGATATTTCCATCAGAAAATACCTTTTCCATGGCATTTGTCATATATTCTACCAAATCTGGATTTGAAAAATCTAAAATACGCTGAGTACGACTTTCTGAATGTGGTTTTCCTGGAATCTCCATTACCCATTCTGGATGAGCACGATAAAGGTCACTATTTACATTGACCATTTCAGGCTCTACCCAGACACCAAAATCAAGACCAAGTTTGTTTACTTTCTGTGCAATACCTGCTAGGCCATTTGGCAGTTTCTTTTTATTTGGATACCAGTCACCGAGGGACTGTGTATCATTATCTCTGGTTCCAAACCAGCCATCATCCATAACAAAAAGTTCAATTCCCGCTTCTTTTCCTGCTTTTGCAAGTTTTAAGAGTTTGCTTTCATTGATATCAAAGTAAGCCGCTTCCCAACTATTCAAAAGTACTGGGCGTGGTTTTTTCTTCCATTCTCCACGTACAATACATTCACGTACAAAAGCATGCATATGCTGGCTTAAACCATTGAAGCCCTTCTTGGAATAAGACATAACTGCCTCAGGCGCTTCAAAAGATTCTCCTGGCGCAATGTGGAACTGGAAGGATCTTGGATTGATACCAGATACAATTCGTGTCTGTCCAAATGTACTAACCTCTACCGCCTCATAATGGTTTCCACTATAGATTAAGTTAAATCCGTATACATCTCCGTGGTCTTCTGTAGTACCTTTCTTAGAAAGCATTACAAATGGATTAGAACGGTTGGATGAGCAGCCACAATAAGATTCATTTACAATCTTACATGCACTTGCTGTCATATCATGGCGCTTCATTTCTCTCGCCCAAGCACCGCGGAAAGTGTTAAATTCAAAATCTGCTGTTTCAAAATCTACCTGCATACTCATGATGCGGTCTAACAACACGTTTTCCTCACTGGTATTTATAAATTTAGTCGAACGAGAAATTACATCTTGATTTAAGAAAACATAATAATGCAGTTCTAAAGTGAGATTATAGTTATGATCCTTTAGTGTAACTGTTAATTCTTCTACCTGATTGTTTTCTTCGTAAGAACCAGGCAATGTAACAAATGGCTTCTTTCCTTGTGTAATTTCTGCTTTTTCGAAAAGGAAATCGGAAGTATAACTGCCATCTGCATGAGTAACTTCAATGAATGGTTCACGAATATCTCCTTTTCCACCAGAAGACATTTCCAAACGGATCACTTCCAAAGTCAAATTGTTATGCTCACTACTGTAAGCAACTGCATTCCCTGGAAGAGATAAACGTTTTTCTGCTAAAACTACTGCTTCTTCCTCTGCGTCAATGGCAATTCTTTCCCCATAATATAAATGCTCCAAATGACCAGATGGAATCACACCAAATGCATATGTGGTGTTTGGTGTATCAAGTACAAATACATTGCCTAATCTACGAATCATAATTCTCCTCCTAAAATATATAAATGTAGTTAAATCATTATTTAATTATTATTTCTGCAAAGACCAAAAGCCCCATTTTTAATCTTCGATTGTTAACAAACGTTCACTTACATCTAATGCAACACTGTCTGGATTTGCTTTATACATCTCTAACAACATCTTCCATAAACTCTGTACCTGATAACTTAACATATTGGTGGTCTCTACTGCATAAGGAAGCAATGTATGAACATCGAAATATCGAATTCCCAATGGTGGTAAAAATACTAAATTTGTAGTTTTTATCATATCACCAGCTGTATGGATCATTTCATAGGTAATCATTAAAAATTCAGAACCTTTATACTCACAGTGATAAGACACATAGCATTCATCTACCGTCCAAAGAATTCCCTCATCTTCTACCTGTGGTTTTGATGCTGCATCATTATACTCTGTTGTCTGACATTTTACATCCCATTTAATTTTTCCCATTTTGGTATCTTTAGCCATGTCAGTCAGCTGTTTTATCAATTCTTCTTCTTTTTTCATGTTACACATCTCCTTGTATCTTTAATCTTCTTCTAGCCATTTTCTCTTACCTTCTTACTTAAAAACAAATACCATTTAAAATTTTCTTAATTCATCACTGCCATCATCTATCGTATTATCAATCCTTTTAATCTGCACAAAATAAGAGTAATTATCATTCACCTTCACTTCAAGACGTTCCCCAACTTTGTGTCCATAAATAGCAGCCCCCAATGGCGACTCTTTACTGATTAAGTTTTTCAAAGAATTGCTACGCACTGTAGTCACTACTTTATAAATTTCTGTCTCATCATCCTCTTCAAAATACAACTCAACTGTATTATTCATTCCTACTTCATCCTCCGCAGAATCCTCGGAGATTACCTTTGCAGTACGAATCATTTTTTCCAAGTAACGAATACGGCTCTCATTCTCATTTTTAAATTTTTTTGCAGCCTTATATTCGAAATTTTCACTTAAATCTCCATGGGCTCTGGCCTCTTTTACATCCTCCAAAGCCTGCTTACGAACAACCAATTTTCGGTGTTCTATTTCTTCTTCCATCTTTTGAATATCCTTTTCCGTCAATTCATCATACATATTTTCTTCCTACCTATTTCTATAAGGACTCTATTTGCTTTATAAATAACTCCTCATAATTTTCATTCTCATTATAAATACTGATACAGTAATCTTCCGTAATCCACTTCGTCCAATACTGTTTTTCAACTGTATTGATACTAGAAAGTTCCGTTCTAAGCCCCTTTCCAGTAAATTTACTGTATGCTTCTTTTTTCGTCCAACATTCTAAAAAGAATTTGCTCTTTTTTTCACTGTTCTCAAAAATTCTTTTCTCTTCAGTGGACAAATATTTCTCTGCCATGGAATACAGACGATTCTCTTTTTCCTGTGTAAATATAGATTTTTCCATAGATTCAATATCTACGCCTATAGGTATGTCGCTGATAACACAACATGCATAATCACCAGCATGACTCATATTAAAATGAATCGACGGCTCTGATATAATCAAAGGCTTACCTTCTGGTGTAAACGCAAAGTCCAAAGTTTCATAAGCGATATTTTCTGCTTCCAACGCACAACGTAACAGGATTCCCGCCAAAAGAGAGCGTTGCTTATCTTTTACGTTTTTACATCGCAACACCTTTTCTCTCCGCTGTGTATTTACTTTTGTAAGCCAATATGCAAAATTCTCCCCCTCATCCAAAAGGTCTGTTTTTGCAAAGAAACATTTTAACATATACTTAAATAATTCCTATAAATCCACATAATAAAACAACAATTCCTAATGCAATTCGATACCATCCAAACACCTTAAAATCATGTTTTCGAATATAACTCAATAAGAATTTGATTACAAAAATAGATACCAAAAATGCACTAATCATTCCTACTAACAAAATCATAACTTCTGTTCCTGTTAACTGGAATCCAAAATCCATGATTTCTAACAGACTAGCTCCCAACATAACTGGAATTGCCAAAATAAAAGTAAACTCGCTTGCTGCTTTTCTGGACACGCCGATTAAAAGAGCACCTATGATAGTTGCACCTGAACGGGATGTTCCTGGAAATGCTGCAGCCAATAACTGAAACACACCAATCAATGCTGCCATTTTCCATGTAATCTCTGACATTTCTGTGACCTTCGCCTGCATGCCAGCATTACGATTTTCAACTAAGATAAAAGCAATACCAAAAACAATAAGGGCAATTGATACTCCTACCGCATTATAAAATAATGCATCACAAATATCATCTAAGTCTAATACAACAAACACAATTGCTGGAAGACACGCTACAACTATTTTTAGCCAATTCACGATAATTTCCATTTTCACTGCAATTGGTCCAACTAACCAGTATTTCTGCTGCCAAAATCCTCTTCTGCCCACATTTTCCAATGTATCCGCATTTTTAGCCAGCATAAATGGCCAGATGGTATTCCAGAAAATAAGAACTACTGCAAGAATTGCTCCTAACTGAATCACAACTAGAAACATATCCCAAAACTCTTTACTTACATTGAGTTTAACAAATTCATTTAATAAAATCATATGTCCAGTACTACTAACAGGCAGCCACTCTGTAATGCCTTCTACAATACCGAATAATAACGCTTTGATAATTTCAAAAATAGTCTCCATAATAGCCTCCTAACTTTTTTATCTGCGTCGATAAACTGCAATACCCATGGATTCTAATCCTGAGTTGCAGGTACTTGCTGTTGATGCAGGTGTAAATATAATTTGTTTAAATTTCATACAACGCTTAATTTCATCCAAAATAATTTCCTGCTGTTTCACACTACAGCCCGCATATACCACAAATATTATTCTATCATCCGTTTTTGATGAATTTCCTAAATGGAAACGTATAAATTTTTTCCATACCTTTTCTAATTTGCCCACTCTCACACCGCGCACTGAGATTTTACTATTTAATGTGCCAAGCACAGGATGTAACTGGAATAGATCACAAATTTTTGCCGTAATTTGATCCGTAAATCCTTTTTGATAGAGAATGTTCGCACTTGGTAAAATGAAACAAGAATGAATTTTACCTTTAACAGTCTCTGATTCTTCCAAAATCTGTGCAACGGTAGCTCCTTCTGAAGCCAGTTTTGCCGCATGCAATACCAACAAGCCCTGACCACTAGAAATATGAGCAGAATCCACAATATGTACTCGTGAAAATCCCTTCGCTGCTTCTGTTGCATTTTCATAACAGCGTCCAGATCCTTTTGCCATAGAATAATAAATCACGTCATCCGCTTCCATCAATACTTCCGCAAAGAAACGTTCGTAATCTTCTACGGTAGGCGACAAAGAATATGCCGTACTGTTCTCCTCCGATAAATATCTGGAGAGGTTGTAAATATCAATTTCTTTTGTATCACGGAATCGTCCATTTTCAGTACTGATATATAAATCAATCAAGCGAATATCATATTCTTCTAAAAATTCCGCTGGCAAATCACATACACCATCTGATGTAATATAAATACGTTTTCTTTTCTTTGTTGCTCTTGATACAAAATATTGTCTCTGTAAATTCTGATCTTTGTCTCTTCGATACTCAATCATATCCTCTGGAATATGTTTCAATACTTCCAATTCTAAGCGTTGTGCATCAATTGGCTTTTCCAAGACACCATCAAATCCTAACAGGATATATTCATTCTTCTTTTCTTCCGCTACATTGGCGGATAATAGAACTACATCCGCCTCACGACACAAACCCGCTTCCTGCTTTCGAATTTCTTTTAACAGACTGCCTCCATCCATAGTCGGCATCATATAATCCATCAAAATTAAATCATAGGAATATTTTTCTGTTTTCTTCAAACACTCATCTGCATTATTTGCTGTATCAACTGTAATTTTTGTTTCCTGAAGAAGTTTACTAGTTATAACCAAACTTAAATCATCATCATCTACCACTAGAACACGTGCTTCAGGAGCTTCAAACGATTTGGTATAATAAGCAGTTTTCTTTTTTGCAGAAGATGTTATTACAAACTCTCCCATCGGAGATGCATCTACAATTTTCTGCTCGAAAGCAACTCTAAATTCAGACCCCTGAGTATAGATACTATCTACTGTAATTTCTCCACCCATCAAATCAACTAATTGCTTTGTGATAGAAAGACCAAGTCCGCTGCCTTCTATCCCATGATTCTTTTCAGAACTTACGCGTCGAAATGCATCAAAAAGATGTTCCATTTCTTCCTTATGAATTCCAACTCCTGTATCAGCAACCGAGATTATCATGCGGATTTTTTCATCAGAAACTAATTCAAATTCACAGTTTAAAGTAACCATTCCACTTTCTGTATATTTAACCGCATTAGATAACAAATTCATAAGAATCTGTTTGATACGACGCTCATCGCCCAACAGTTTCATAGGTATTCTTTCACTTATCTGGACTTGAAACTCCAAATCTTTTTCTGCCATACGTACACGTATAACATCTACAACATCATGAAACAAGGCACTTACGCTATATTCTGTTTCAAAAAGTTCCATCTTGTGAATTTCCAACTGAGATAAATCCAAAATGTCATTTACCAATGTTAAGAGCATCTTACTGGCATTTTGTATATTCTTTGCATATTCCTGTATCTCTTCCGATGGATTCTCTCGTAAAATCAGTTCATTTAATCCAACAATTGCATTTATTGGAGTACGAATTTCATGACTCATACTGGCAAAGAAGGTATCCTTAGATTTACTCAGCGCCTCTAATTCTTCCTGCTGCTGTTCCTTGATTTTTCGTTCTTTTTCAAACAAACGAACCTGAAACTTTAAAACGCTACCTACTGTTAAACCTACAATAATTACTGCAAAATTGGAATCAAAGTACTTTTCAAATGGAGTTGCTAACTCTTCTACAATCTCAGGATTATAATATGCTACAACATAACACCCTATATCTATCAGAATGGTTAACGAAAGAAAAAACAACAGTTTCTTCCCTGAAAACATGATAAACACATAAAAAATACCAAGGCACAACCACAGACTAGCACCACTATTGACACCACCGCCTTTTAGAAAAATAAAAGGCAAAACCAATACCACGATAACAATCCCTAGTATCGTGGAGGATAATTCCATATTCCGATATTTAAATGTTAGAATGAAAGCGCTTACAAATGTACCAAACATAATGATATATATAATCATCAGATTCTCTGCATTTACCAATGTAAGCCCCTGTAAAATTGCAAGACCAACAGATACCGTACCCGATAATAAAATGATACGGAACAATCTCTCTTTAAGATCTAATTTTTCATTAAATAATAACTGATAAAGTTTACTTAACATATCGGTACCTCTTTTATCTGTACTTTCAATTAAGATTTTTCTTTCATTTTCACTACCGTTTCATACGCAGACATGAAATCAAACATCTCTACTTTTTTGTATACAGGTTTTAATTCTTGTGCCAAATCCTTCCCTTGGAATGCATATTCTGATAATGCATCCAAGATTGGAATCATCTTTGTGCCATCAAATTCATATGTAGCATTTTCTAAATCTACTAATTGTTTCTCAAAGAATTCAAGGGTAATCTCTGGCTTTTGAACTGGAACCTCCTCAATAATCTTAGGCTCCAAATACGCACAGTTTTCCAAAACCTGCATGATTCTTCTAAATTCCTCGGTCATTGGCACATGGTGTTTCTGTATATAATCATAATCCTCGCCTTTACCAGCAAACTCTAACCCCTTTGCCATCTCAGAAAGTTTCACTGCACCAATACTCATCATTGCACTCTTTATACCATGCACATAGATAATATAGTTCTTCCAATCTTCTTTGTCATAGGCATCCTGCGTCTGTTGCAGTGTTTCATCCCCACTATCTCTTTGACTGGCTAGGATTTCCAAATAATTCTCTTTATTACCACAGTACATGAGACCTTTTTCAATATCCAAATCATCTATAATAAATTCTTTATTCGATTCTTTATTCGATTCTATATTTGGTTCTTCCTGCACCAAAGGCTCTTTTTGCAATACCGTGCTCTCTTCCTGTCTCTTCTGCTTATTCTTTGGAATATACTTCTTTAAAGTTCTCTGTAATACCGAACTTTCTACAGGTTTTGCCAAGAAGTCATTGAAACCTTCTTTTATAAACATTTCTCTGGCACCTGCAATGGCGTTTGCTGTTAATGCAACAATTGGCACCTCTTTAAAGTACACATCTTGCTTGCGACGAATATGATGGAAGGTTTCTACACCATCCATACCTGGCATCATATGATCTAAAAATACCAAATCATATTTCTTTGATGCAAGCATATCAATACCTTCCTGTCCGCTCAATGCATAGGATACCTGCACTCCGTATTCTCTCATTAAGCCTTCCACCACTCGGATATTCATTCGATTATCATCAATAATCAATACATGGGCATCTGGCGCATATAATTGATGATTTTCATTCTCAACATCCTGTTTGTTATTATCCAATAATACATTTTTCAATGCTGTTACAATGGATAAAATAAAGAATGGTTTATAAATTTTTATCAAATGCTTATTCTGGATTTTAGCATCATCATGATGTTCCAAAATAATGTAAACGTTGCTTCTTTTTGCCAATCGGTCAAAATACAGAGGATCTTCCTGATATTCCATATAACTAATAAATATCTGATTGAAGTCTTCACGTTTTTCCCAGCGCTTCAATTCCTGAAGATTACGACAAATATGGCATTTTACATTCAACTGTTGAATCATACGATAAATTATGCTGCTATACTGTTCGCGAATAGATGCATGTCGAAACTGATCCATGTTGATATATACCATAGCATTGATACTTGTTTTTTCTGGCAATTCTACAATTGGCTTTTCATCATATATTTTTTGTGGAATTACGATTCGGAACTCACTTCCTTTTCCTAATTCACTCTTAACCGTAATAAATCCACCCATTTTATTAACAATTGTCTGAGCAATAGCAAGACCTAAACCAACTCCGCCTTTTTTACGCGTACGTCCCATGTCTGCCTGAGAAAACTTTTTAAATAAGTTCTCTACATTTTCCTTACTCATTCCAATACCTGTATCCGATACGGTAATAATTAAATTTATCCCATACTCCTCTTTACGATATCCAAAATGTACACTGACACAACCTTCATTGGTAAATTCAATTGCATTATTTACAAGATTCATAATAACTCTACGGATTTTCTGTTCATCACCAATTAGCACACTTGGAATACTTGCATCGCAATCCACAATGAATTCCAATTTCTTTTCACTCTTTTTAGCCATTGACATATTAATGACATCATAAATCGTAGAACTAACATAGTAATTCTCTTCAATAATCTCGAACTCACCCTCCTGCAGTTCAGAATAATCCAAAATATCACCAACAACTGACATCAGGTTTCGTCCTGCAGACTGTATATTTAAAACATCCTCTCTCATTTCGATTGGTACGTCATTTTTCAACATTATTTCACTAATTCCACAGATTGTATTAATCGGCGTTCTGATTTCATGGCTGACATTTGCCAAAAAATCGTCCTTTTCACGTTCTGACTTACGCAGAGCGTCAATCATTTCCAACATACTCACCTGAGAAACTTTATAACGATATACCAGATATACCACCAAGAACAAGGTCAAATATCCCTGCAAAATACGGGTTACCATACCAATATCTGAGGTATATGCCCCCCAGACAAGCTGCTTCTCTATAAATATATAGTAAAATACTAAAAAACTATAAGCGAAAAATGGATGTATCATTGCCTTTGGCACACCATACAATCCCAGTAAAATACACAAACTTATAAAAAGAGACAAAATCAAGTAGAAATCTCCACACTCCACACCATATACAACAATCATAATCTGGGATGTAAAAGAAGTAACATGTGCACGAACTTCAAATGTCTGATATTTTCCAATGAAGAAAATCACTGATGTCAGCAAACCAAACAGAACTAAAATCTGCCCCCATGGATTCCAATCATTTTTGTATCCTAATATGAGTTCTGTAAACCAATATATAGCACCGATTGCAACAACAATGCTTTCTATTTGTCTTTCATATGATTTTTCATAATCATGTTTACCCATTTATCTGCCTCCTAAGCATCTATAATGAAGAAGAGACTGTCGCAAAAACTCACTTACGACAGCCTCTTTTTGCTTCACAAAGGATATTCTCTATGCAAGAGGAATCTTCATAATCATCTTACATCCCTTGTCTTTTTCGCTTTCAATCTCCAAAGTGCCACCAATTTCTGCAATATCAGATAAGACAACATCTAATCCAACACCTCTTCCAGAATATTCTGTCACACTTTCCTTCGTCGAAAAACCTGGTAATGTAATAAAGGAAAACACCTCTTTATCTGTATATACACGGTCAGTTTTCTCTTCCTCCAACAATCCCCGACAACGTGCTTTTTCTAAAATTCTATCTCGATCCAGACCCTTGCCATTATCTTCGACAACAATCAACAGGTATTCTGATTCTATTTTCGCAGATAATGTCACTTTACTACGTTGTGTTTTTCCAGCCTGAATTTTTTCCTCTCTACTTTCAATTCCATGATCGACTGCATTACGAACCAAATGCATCAATGGGTCTGAAATATGCTCCACAATACGCTTGTCTACCTCTGTCATTTCGCCTTCCATGACCAGGTCGACGTCCTTTCCAAGTTTTCTTGAAAGTTCAAATACCACACGATTCATTTTGCGAAATGTACTGAACAATGGAATTCTACGCATAGAAATGATTACACTCTGCATTTTAGTTGCAATCTCTTTCATCTGAGTGACAGCATCCAATTCCATCATTTTTTCAGTTAATTCCATCAACTGATCCATTTTCGCAATTTCCACATTGATATACGTAGCAGACTCAAATCCCTTGGATTTATCCATTGCAAGAGTCACACCTTTTCCTGGTTCTCGAGACTCAACAACAAAATCACCCGGTACAATAAATCTCTCTTTTGCAGCCTTTTCTTCCTCTTCTCTTTGCTTTTGAAGAAGTTCTGCTCTTGCCTCAATTTCTTCTACAGAAGATTCCAAATCAATAAAAATCGGTACATCATTATCTTCTTTCGCTACAACTGGAGCAATATAATATCGTTGTGGAGAGGTCTGCACTTTTTCTTCTGGCTTTTTCGGTGCATCCTTAACTTTTGCCTTAATCTCCTCTAAAAACGCATCTAAATCTGCGATGATGTCGCTAAAATCTCCGTCAGCTGCTTCGCCGTGTTGAATTTTATCTAGTTCCCCTTTTATAAAATCAACCACTTTTAACACATATTCTACCAGTCTTAAATGTGGTACATTCTCTGGACGATTCTCTCGCATCACATAAAAAATATCTTCTAACTTATGAGAGACGGTTGTAATATCGTCAAACATCATCACACCAGAGGAACCTTTAATGGTATGTATGGTACGGAAAATCTCATTGATAATTTCATCATTAAAGACATCTTCATCTTTTTGCTCTAAAACCGTACACTCTAGTTTTTCCAGCAGCTGCTGATTTTCAAACAAATACACATCCAGCATGTCATCCGTACTAAATCTGTCTGCCATTTGTTTTCACCTCTATTTTACTAAATCAAGCCTCTTTAATGCTTCTTCAAAGCGATCCTGATCGATTGGTTTTCCAGAGTAAATGGTGCATCCCAACTCGAATGCCATTTTTACATTTTTTTCATCATTCAATGCAGTTGCCATAATCACTTTTACTGCATTTTCTTCCGAAATATTACGTTCCTTTTCAATGTTACGAATACCTACCAACGCCTGATAACCATCCATTACTGGCATCATAATATCTAAGCATACTAAATCATATGGATTTCCTTCTTCCAAAGCCATTAAAAAAGCATCCACTGCTTCGAGTCCATCCACTGTAACATCACATTCACCATACTTTGACAAGAAATTACTCATAAACTTTCTTGTTACGAAATCATCCTCTGCTAATAAAATTCTCATATCCCTTCTCCTTTACATATTGTTCAAAACCGCATAGGTTTTCTTTGCAATATCACCTAATTTTTCTTGATACTCAACTGCACCTATATTAAATGCCACCCTTGGCATTCCATATACTACACATGTGGATTCATCCTGACCAATGGTCCTTGCTCCCGCCTTACGCATTTCCAAAAGTCCTTTGGCTCCATCCGCCCCCATACCTGTTAAAATAATACCGACGGCTCGATTTGCTGCACACTTGGCAACGGACTCAAATAGCACATCTACGGACGGACAATGTCCACTCACTTTTGCTCCTGGCTTAATTTCCACCTGATAAGAGCCACCTGCTTTTACAACTCGCATCTGACAGTCACCACCTGGTGCAATGAGTATTTGCCCAGGCACAATTTTATCTCCGTCTTTGGCCTCTCTAATAGTTGCTCTACATCGATCATTTAATCGATTTGCATACATTTCTGTAAATCCCGCAGGCATATGCTGTACGATAACTGTTCCTGGAATATCTGGACCAAAATCCTTTAAAACAGTTGCCAAAGCTTCTGTTCCACCAGTAGAAGCTCCAATTGCCAAAATCAAATCTTTTACATTGGTCTTAATGGTATCTGATAACATTGGCACTGCATTACGCTTCATATTCGCAATCTTTGCATTTGCAGCAATTTTAATCTTCGAAGGAAGATCCTCTGTCATCAATTCATCTAATTTCTTATGATCTGACATGGCTGGTTTTACCACAAAATCTACTGCACCAGCATTTAATGCATCAAATACTTTATCGCTCAGCGAACTAATCATGACTACTGGCATTGGATACTGCGGCATCAGTTTTCGCAAGAACTCGATACCACTCATACGTGGCATTTCAATATCCAGCGTCATAACATCTGGCTTGTATTTTACAATCATATCCCTTGCTTCGAATGGGTCCTGTGCGCTGGCTACTACTTCAAGTTCGGGATCTCTATTCAAATTTTTAACAAGAAGTTCTCTAAAAAAGAGCGAATCCTCTACTACAAGTACTTTTATTTTACGCATAACTACCTCAACTGTCTTGCAATCTTTTTGCAGATATTAATAATTTCAGGATTAAATTTCACACCAGAAGCCTCTTCAATCATTCCGAGTGCTTCTTCTTTTGTAAATGCATCTCTATACGAACGATTTTCTGTTAATGCACAAAATTCTGAAATAATGGACACAACCTGTGCTGGTAACGGAATGTCGTTCCCTGCTTTTCCGCTTGGATATCCGTTTCCATCCCATCTTTCATGGTGATATAAAGTAACCTCTCTGGACATATCAATGAAATCATTGTAATCATCTTCGTCACGTATATCATCCAAAATCTGCGTTCCTATGGTAGTATGTGTTTTTACAATTTCCATTTCCTCATCCGTCAATGACCCTCGTTTTCTTAAAATATCCAACGGAACACCTACCATACCTAAATCACAAAGCGGCGCTGCAAGCGTAAGGGTTTCAACAAAGGTATCCGAAACAATACTCTCAAATTTTGGCGAAAGCTGCATAGCCTGTGCTAAAATTTTACAATTGTGCTGCAAGCGTTCAATATGTTTTTCATCAAAGGCTGCATTTTTTCGAACTACTAAAAGCAACGCATACAAGACTTTTTTCTTCTCTGCTTCTAACTGACGAATCTGCTCTGCCACAGAAACCTGTAATCTACGATTGGTTTCCGCCAAAGTTTTATTCATCTCGGCCAGTTTCAACTGCACATCTACACGAGATTTTACGACCTCCTGTATAAATGGCTTCGTAACATAATCAGCACCACCAGCCTCAAACCCTTTTACAATATCCTGTGGTGCATCATAAGCAGAAATAAAAATAATCGGAATATTTCTAGTCTTTACGTCTTTCTTTATAATGTTTGCAAATTCCAATCCATCCATCTCTGGCATTGCGACATCTAACAAAATCAAATCTGGAACAATACGTTCCATAATCTTTATTCCTTGCTTTCCATTTTCTGCAAGAACTGGCTGATGTCCCATATCATTAATAATATTACGTAGAACAAAACGATTCGTTTCTACGTCATCTATAATTAATATTCGTAACATAATCCCTCCGAACTAAAGCAGCTCCATAAGTTCCTCGTAAGCCGCATTGGTCTTGTCATAATCCCCTTTTTGTACTGCCATCTTCAGTCTAAGTGCACCTGTCCGAATCTCCTGTGGTGCAGCATCTGTTAACTGTTTCACCGCAGTCATAAAGGTTTCTGCTTTCTCCCAATTGTCCATTTCTACACAAAGAATCAATTTGGATAAATTCTTATCCAACTCTGCTTTATTCTCTTCCGAACCAAAATCTTTCAACTGATCCTCCTCATTACGTTGCATTGCACCAGTTAAAAATGCGATTCTGTCTACTATAACTGCTTCTTTTTCCTGCTCCTCTTTTGGAATATCTACCCAAACAGAAAAAGAAAACATAGTACCTTGATTTAATTCACTTTGTACTGTAATGGTTCCTCCCATCATCTCTACCAACTGTTTGCTAATATTAAGTCCTAGACCTGTACCACCGTACTTTCTAGAAATGGAAGAATCCACTTGTGAGAAACTCTTAAATAACTTATCTAAGTCTTCACTTGCAATTCCAACTCCAGTATCAGTTACAAGGAAAAACAACTCTGCACGATTATCAATCTGTGCTGTCTTTACAATCTCAACGGCTACTTTCCCCACAGAAGTAAACTTTGTTGCGTTGGATAACAGATTATTTAAAATCTGTACAATGCGCAATTCATCACCAATAACCATGGCAGGAACTTCCGGCGAAATAGTCACAAAAAATTCCAAACCCTTTTCTGTAATTTTATGTATGTGATTTCCTTTTACATAATTGATCATCTTACGGAAATCAAACTCTCGTTTTTCCAGTGTAAATTTACCAGCCTCTAATTTTGAAAAATCCAGAATATTGTTAATCAAAGCATGCATATCATTACAGCCTCGCTCCATCAAATCCAAGATTTTCTGACACTTTTCATCTTCTACTCTAGTAATGAGTTCTCTGGTATTTCCCAAAAGTCCATTTACTGGAGTTCGAAGTTCATGAGTCACGTTGGCAACAAACTCTGACTTTACTTTTAACGCATCCTGTGCATCCTGTTCTACCTGTTTCACGCGTTTCTCTAGATATTTACGATTAGACACATCCTTTATTACACAAATATACTCAAAATCTTCGTTCAAGTCCGAAAACTTTGCTTCTACGGCGAAGCATGTTTTATTCAGACGATATGCCATAATTTCATGAACCATATCGCTTCCCATAGACAATTCTGTAACAAATCCATCTTCTGTTTCCCCAAACTCATTTGGAAAAATCTCACTTATATGAGTACCAATTAACTGGTTTTGAAACTCTAACAATATCTTTGCCGCTTTGTTACCGTAACTTATAATTCCACGGTCATCAAAACTGAGTACCATATCACTCATATTTTCAAAAATATAGTTAGAAATACTCTCTTGCATCATGGCTTTATTCTCCCTTTTACCCCATTATCCCAAGGTAAACTATATCTAGTATATTATAGGCAATTTTTGTGTTTTTTGCAATAAAAAAAGCTCAAAAGCATGGAACCTTTGAGCCTTTTGCACACATTTAATCTAACTGTGAAGTACAGTGAGGACAACGAGTTGCTTCAATTGCAATTTCGCTGAAACAATAAGGACATTTCTTTGTCGTTGGGTCAGCTGGTTTCTCTTCCTCTTTCTTCGCAAATTTTTCATTTACGGTATTAAGCAGTTTTATTATACAGAAAATCACTAAGGCAGTAATCAAAAAGTTAATAACTGCTGTTATGAAATTTCCATATGCAAGTACTGGTGCTGTTTCACCAGAACCTAAAGTTAGTGAAAGGTGAGAAAAATCAATACCTCCAAACAATCCTAAAATAGGTGTTAAAATATCTGTATTAAGAGATGTAACAATAGATGTAAATGCACCGCCGACAATAACACCGACAGCCATATCCATCACATTGCCTCTCATAATAAACTTCTTAAACTCTTCTACAAATCCCTTCATCACAAGCCTCCCTTTACTTTCGTTTTTCAAAATACTTTTTCGTCTCTGTTACTACTACACCACTAAGTGCAAATAACGCAATCAGATTTGGAAATGCCATCAAACCATTAAATATATCTGCAATTGTCCACACTGCAGACACCGTCATATATGGACCAATGAAAACCGCTAAAATATAAACCCAGCGAAAAGCCTTAATCACCTTTGGTTTATCCCCAACGATATATTCCATACATCTTTCACTATAATAATCCCAACCAAGGATTGTTGTAAAGGCAAAAAACACAAGACACACCATAAGAATAAAAGAAGATACCGCTGCTGGAAATGGAAGTCCTGACTGAAATGCTGCAATTGTAACATCTACGCCTTCCAAACCGATATTCCAAGTATCCGTTACTAAAATAGAAAAACCTGTCATCGTACAGATAATCAAAGTATCAATAACTGTACCCGTCATAGATACAAGTCCCTGTTCTACTGGTTCATCTGTTTTTACTGTTGCTGCCGCAATAGGAGCACTACCTAAACCTGCTTCATTCGAAAAGATACCTCTTGCAATTCCCTTTTGCATTGCAACCATAATAGATCCTAATGCTCCACCAGCTGCTGCACGAAGTCCAAAAGCACTTTCTATTACTTCTACAAATACTCTTGGAATTTCCGATACATGTGTAACTAAAATTGTAAACGTTGCAGCGATATAACATATTGCCATAAATGGCACAATAAATTCAGCAACTTTAGAAATTCTTTGTACACCACCAATAATTACTAACGCTGTACAAAGGGTAATAATAATTCCAGAAATCACAACTGCCCAAGAATACTCATTCCCAAACAAAGATACCGTATTTGCATTGTTTGGATCAAAAAAGGTCTTTACTGCACCAGTAATTCCATTAATCTGTGTAAAAGTACCAATACCTAAAAGTCCTGCGCCTACTCCAAAAACAGCAAACATTTTCGCAAGCCATTTCCACTGTTTTCCCATACCATTTTCAATATAGTAGAATGGACCACCAACTACATGACCATCTTTTGCAACCACACGATATTTAATTGCCAATAAACATTCTGCATATTTCGTTGCAGTTCCAAAAAGTGCTGCTATCCACATCCAAAATAAAGCACCTGGACCACCAGTTACTAAAGCCGTAGCAACACCTACGATATTTCCAGTTCCAATGGTAGCAGACAATGCCATGCAGAGAGCACCAAAACTGGAAACCTCACCCTCTTTTCCATTTTTATCATTCTTAAAAATACTTTTTACTGCTAATGGAAGTTTTGTTATCTGCAATCCTCTTAATCGGATTGTTAAAAAAATACCAACCGATAAAATCAATACAATTAACGGAACTCCCCAAATAAAATCATCAATTTTTTGTAACATATCTATTCCTAAAACTTTCTTTATAACATTATATAAATCTTAAACTTGATTTATAATAAGGAACAGGCAGCCGCTTTACCAGCAGTTGCCTGTTGTTTCGTCCTTATCCAAGAAGTGCTTTATCAGATGAGAATTCTTCTCCACTGACATCTTCGAATTTCTGAAGCAAATCTTCTACTGTTAGTTTTTTCTTTTCTTCAGGACCAATATCTAAAATAATCTTTCCTTCATGCATCATAATCAAACGATTTCCATGAGCGATAGCATCTTTCATGTTATGTGTAATCATGACAGTGGTTAAATTATTTTCAGAAA
>CAZDAP010000004.1:0-20568 GCA_964503585.1 uncultured Lachnobacterium sp.
TATTTACAGTCACTTTGTCATTCATATCTTTTTCATCAATCATCTGCTGGAATTTTTCTTTAATTTCCAAAGAGTTTGATGAAATACATCCTGTACCACCACATAAAAGGATGGCACGTTTGCCGTTTGAACCATCTAATTTGCTATTTAATGCCTCTTCACAGGCGCAAATCTTTGTACTTAATTCATCAAATGTTTTCATTAGTTTGCACCTCCTAAAGCACGATATTCTTCTACAATTGGTTCTACCATATCAACTGTAAGTTTTGGATATACTTTTCCGTTGATAGTAACTGCTGGAGCAATACCACATGCACCAATACAACGTAATGCATCAATCGTAAATAAACCATCTTCTGATGTTTCGCCAGGTCCGATTCCGATAAGTTCGGAGAACTTATCAATAATCTGCTGAGCGCCTTTTACGTAACATGCAGTTCCTAAGCAGCATCCAATAACATATTTTCCCTTTGGTTCCAAAGAGAAAAATGAGTAGAAAGTAACTACTCCATAGATTTCTGCCACAGAAATGCCTGTTTTTTCTGATACAATCTGCTGTACATCCAATGGAATATAACCATATTCATTCTGGATGTCACTTAAAATCATCATAAGCGGAGTTTTTTCATTTGCGTATCTGTCACAAATTTCGCAAATCTTTTTCACTCCTGCTTCACTAATGTGTTCCATTTTTTTCCTCCTAATTAAATCCCTTATATATCTATTCCCTTATTAAGGTCTTAAACTCATACCACCTTCAAGAATAATGGTTTCACCTGTCATATACTTGAAGTCTGGACCTGCCAACTGTACACAAACACGACCGATTTCCAATTCTGGATCACCAAAATGTCCCATCGGTGGCATAGGCCAGTTTTTCTTAAAACTTTCTGGATAAGCCTTTGCATATTTTTCCATCTGTACAGTCCATGCAAGAGGACAAATACTGTTTACATTAATACCATCTTCTGCCCATTCTGTAGCTGCTACACGAGAAAGTGCACGAATACCTTCTTTGGCAGCACCGTTTGCAGCCTGACCAAGACCACCAGACATACCTGCACTTGAAGCAAAGTTAATAACCGTTCCTTTTGATGCTACCAAGTGTGGATAGCAAGCCTTCATATAATAGAAAGCACCATATAAACCTGAATAAATCGCCAAGTCAAACTGTTCAGTTGTATGTACGGCAAGTGGTACTCCTGCTTCGGATGCCTGTGCACAGTTAATTAACACATCAATGCCTCCAAAAGTTTCTACCGCCTGTTTCACTACATTATCAACTAATTCTTCACAATCTGTTTCTTTTCTAATATTTGCAACGAATATCAGAACTTTGATTCCATAGAGTCTTTCTAATTCTTCTTTTGCATCAATTAATTTCTGTTCCGTACGTCCTGTAAGAACGAGATTGCAGCCTTCTTTTGCATATGCAGTTGCAATACCATAACCGATAGAACCACAACTACCATCTTTTAAAACCGCTCTACCACCACCAGTGATGATGGCTGTTTTACCTTTTAAATGCCCCATATCATATCCTCCCAAATTTTTCTAAAAATAGCCGTAAAACACGAATTTACAATCTTAAGGCATTATATCATTAGATTGTTAAAAAAGAAACAAAAAAAGGCTGAAAAGCCCTGGTTTCGTAAACTTTCGGGGCTCTCCAGCCTATTTTCTCTTATACAATTAGTTTATATAATATTTTTCAAAATTTATGCTAATAAATATACAAAGTATGCCGCATATCCAAGGAGCATGATGATACCCCATGTACGATTGAGTTCTCTCTTTCTAATGGTTGCAACCCAAAGAAGAACACCTGCAGCAACTGCAATAATACCATCAACAAGGAATGTTGGCTGGAAAGGAACTGGAGTGATCAGTGCACTTGTTCCTAATACGAAAAGAATATTGAAAATATTTGATCCAACGATATTACCGATAGCAATATCTGCATTTCCTTTTCTAGCTGCTGTAACAGATGCTACTAATTCTGGAAGAGATGTTCCCAATGCTACGATTGTAAGACCGATGAAACGCTCACTGATACCGATTGCTTCAGCGATGGCTGTTGCAGCATTTACAGATACGTTTGCACCTAAAACTACTACTGCACCACCTGCAAGAATGAAAAGAAGAAGTTTCCAAACTGGTCTTTCTTCTGTGGCCTCCTCTTCTGTTCCTTTTTTTGCTAAGAAATATAAGTAAACAAGATATGCGATGAAACAAATCCAGAGAATGATACCTTCGATAAATGTAAGTTCATTTCCTGACATGCCTAATACGATAAGAAGCACCGTAATCGCCAACATAAATGGCATTTCAACCATAAGCGTTGATTTCTGTACTGCTACTGTTGTAATAACACCTGTGATACCAAGGATAATTAAGATATTCAAAATATTACTACCTACTACGTTACCAATGGAAATGTCAGCTGCATTATTCAGAGCACCTGTAATTGAAACAGCTGCTTCTGGAGCACTTGTTCCCATTGCTACAATTGTTAGACCTACTACCAACTGTGGAATACCAAATTTTGTTGCAATACCAGCCGCGCCATCTACAAAATAATCAGCACCTTTTACCAGCATCGTAAAACCAATTACTAACAAAACAATCTGTACCACTAATTCCATATTGCATTCTCCTCTAAATTAAAAATTAATCAAACAATGAAGTACCGTATTTTCTTTTTCTATATATTTTTTGTGCAATTGTACGAACAGCTTCAAAAATCACATAAATGGTTGGCAATCCGCCAAATAATACTCCGAAAAATACTACAATAATTTGTACCATAAATTTACTCCTTTACCTTTTTTACGCGCTGAGATTACTTTTATCACAATATATGCTTTACATCAACTAAGTTCTGGTTAAGAAAAAGCACTTGCTCAATGCAGGTGCTTGCGTTATATATCATAAACTTATTGACTTCAACCTAAATATTCTTTATTCTAAATATAACTTGTTTTTAGGAGGAATTGATAATGTTATTATCACAGAATTTAGTAAAAGAAGCATTATGGAAAGCATCATCAACCGGCGCTGATTATGCTGAAGTATTTGCAGAATACACAAACTCAAAAAACATCAGTATGGTTTCATCTAAAGTAGACAAAATTGCTGACGGTGTTATCTCTGGTGTAGGTATTCGTATTTTCAAAGGTACCAGATGCGTATCTGGCTCTACCTCTTCTCTCTCACCAGAAGCAGTTTTAAACTGTGCACAGAAAGTAGCTGACGCATTAAGCGGAACTAGAGAGATGGAAACTATCGTTCTTCGCGAACGCCGCTTTGGTGATATTCATCCAGTTCGCATTGTTCCTACAACCGTAGAAAATGCCGTAAAAATCGATTTACTTCGTGAAGCGAGTGAATCAGCAAAAAATTATCACGCTGACATTGCTCAGGTAACAGCAAACTTCCTTGATGTAGATCACAACATCATGATTGCTACCACCGAAGGCTTACTTGCAGAAGACAGACAGATTCGTACACGTATGGCAGTTAGTGCTGTTGCAAGCAAAAATGGTGAAAACCAGACTGGTTCTTGCTCTCCAGGTGGACGTATGGGTATGGAATTTTACGAAATCCACAATCCAAAGGAAATCGGTGAAGAAGCAGCCCGTCAAGCAATGGTTATGATTAATGCTGGTTATATTCCAGCAGGCAAGATGCCAGTAGCCATCGGAAATGGTTTTGGTGGTGTTATCTTCCACGAAGCATGTGGACACGGACTAGAAGCAGCTGCTGTTGCTTTAGGACAGTCTGTATTTACTGGAAAAATGGGACAACAAATCGCAAATAAAAAAGTAACAGCCCTTGATGATGGAACAATTCCAAATGCTTGGGGCTCTATCAATATCGATGACGAAGGTACTCCTGCTCAGAAAAATGTACTTATTGAAAATGGTATCTTAAAGTCTTATATGGTAGATAAATTAAATGGTCGTCGTATGGGTATGGCTTCTACAGGTAACTGTCGTCGTCAGAGTTATGTATACGAACCAACATCACGTATGACAAACACCTTCATTGCAGAAGGCCCAGATAAAAATGATGACATCATCGCTTCTATCGAATATGGTCTCTATGCAAAATCTATGGGTGGCGGTTCCGTTAACCCAGTTACTGGTGACTTTAACTTCGCCGTAAACGAAGGTTACATTGTTCGCAATGGTAAGATTTGTGAAGCCGTTCGTGGAGCAAGCCTTATTGGAAAAGGAACAGAAATCCTTATGGATATTGATATGGTTGGTCAGAACTTATCACGCGGTCAGGGTATGTGTGGTGCATCTTCTGGTAGCATCCCAACAGACGTTGGACAGCCAATGATCCGTGTATCTTCTATTACAGTTGGCGGACGCTAATTAATATTCAAAAACGAGGTGACTAAAATGAATTATCAGGAATTTAAATCTGCTGTTGTAAAATACGCAGCTGAACATAATGTAAATGACTATGAATTATACTATAGCAAATCCGATGAAACCAGCGTTGAAATCTTCATGACTGAAGTAAAAGGCTTCAACTCTTCCAACAATATGGGGATTTGCTTCCGTTGCAATGTCAATGGTCAGACAGGCTACGCTTCTACCGAAAATATGACAGAAGAAGAAGCCGAATCTATCGTAGTGCGCGCTATTGAAAATGCAAAATCATTAGAAAGCGAAGCTCCATCCTTTATTCATAAACTGGGTGATACTTACGCTACTGTTGAAAAAGAAGAAACCACTCTTCCTGCAGCTTCAGAACTTGTAGATTTTGCTTTGGATTTACAGAAAGAAATCTATGCACAGGATGAACGTGTTATCGATGGAACACAGGCTATCGCTGGATGTGGTTCCTCTGAAAGAGCCATCTTCAACTCAAATGGTATTGATTTGGTTGATAGTTCATCTGTTGAATACTGTTATGGCTATGCTATCGTATCTGACGGAAAAGAAATGTACACAGGTATGGAAATTGCTTCTGGAAAAATGAATGACTTTGACAAAACAGAAATTGCTAAAGAAGCTGTAAAAGATGCAACTGATACAATTGGCTACACATCTGTACCAAGCGGTGAATACACTGTTGTATTCTCAAACAAAGTAATGTGCAGTTTACTTAGCTGCTACTCTTCTATTTTCTCTGCTGAAGCAGCACAGAAAGGTCTTTCTCTTTTAAAAGACAAAGAAGGTGAAAAGGTTGCCGCTGATATCATCACACTTACTGATGATCCACTTTACAAAGATGCTTTAGAAAAAGCAACTTTTGACGATGAAGGTGCTGCAACTTATGCAAAGAATGTAATCGAAAATGGTACATTCACAACTCTCCTTCACAACCTTGCTACCGCAGCAAAAGCCGGTGTAAAAACAACAGGTAATGGTTACAAAGCATCCTATGCTTCTCCTGTAGGTGTAAACCACTACAGTTTCTACATCAATCCTGTAAAAGGCAGTTTAGAAGACTTATTCGAAGAAGCTGGCGACGGTATCTACCTCACATCTGTAGAAGGCTTACACGCTGGTGCAAACCCTATTACAGGTGACTTCTCCCTTTCTTCTAGCGGTTTCAAGATTGAAAACGGAAAGAAAGCAGGTCCTATCAAAGGAATCACCGTATCTGGTAACTTCGTACAGTTATTAAAAGATATCTCTTCTGTAGGCGAAGACTTAAAATTCAACCCAGGTGCTATTAGCTCACATAGATGTGGTTCACCATCTGTATTGGTGAAAGGAATTACTGTTGCTGGTGAATAGATATGTAACTATCTAGCCAAGTAAACGGATAAAATAAAGGAGGTGCATGCTTCGCATGCAACCTCCTTTTATTTTTAGACATTTACTTGGCTAACATTTCTATCACAGACAAAAGATTTTGCACCACCGCATACACTCTCTCCTTCACCTCATCATCTGGCTCATCCTGATCTGGAATCATCACAGGTACACAACCTGCACGAAAGGCTGCCAAAATGCCCGTCGGTGAATCCTCTAGAACAAGACATTCCTCTGGTTTTAATCCAAGTTTTTCCGCCGCATACAGATAAATATCTGGTTCTGGTTTTCCATGCTCTACCATATGTCCACTGACTAATTCGTCAAAATCTTCTACCAAACCAACCTGTGATAAATACTGTTTCGTTCTATCCAATGGAGAAGATGTAGCAATGGAGGTTTTGATATGATGTTCCTTTAAAAAAGCCAATAATTCATGGATTCCTGGCTTGATCTCCACACCATTTTCCTCGATAAAATCCGTCATCATTTTGATACGAGTTTCACGCACTTTATGATAATCCACATTCTCACCCAAGTAAGCCTTTAATTGTCTCTCTCCTGCCTGACGACTAAGACTACGCATGCCTAATGCCATCTCATGTGTCATGGGATAACCTAACGACTGTGCTGCCTCTACCCAGAAACGAGTGTATAATTTTTCCGTATCTAAAACAATTCCATCCATATCAAAGAGTACGCCTTTAATAGCCGTACCCTGATATAAATCCTTATTACATATTTCAATTCCGTTTCCATTTTTATCAATTAGTTGCATAATACAATTCCTGCTTTTTCATAGATTTACCTATATAATAGCATTATATGATTGCAGTTTACAATATCCTATGAGCATTATCTATCCCATTTATCACACAATGAATTAATCTGATCTGCAAACTTCGCTAAGTCTTTATTTGCCATACCTTCGCATTTATGAATAACGGCCATAAGACGTTCGCCTGCAGCAATAAGTCTCGCAAATACCCCCTGAGCCTTGGTCTGCTTCTTCTTTACGGCCAGTTTGTGAGTACCTTGCTGGATACATAGACCAGAATCCAAATCATAGATATCGCCACTATAAGGTGCTACCGCATCGATACCGGTTTCCTTCTTTACAAGTTCTGAGAAGTATACCGCAGATTCTTCATCACCGTGTACTACAAAGACCTTTGTAGGCGTATCACCAAATGCTTTTACCCATTCCAACAGATGTGGCTGGTCGGCGTGACCACTGATACCTGGCAAATTTACAATCTTTGCACGAACTTCTACTTCTTCACCAAAAAGTTTTACGGTTTCAACTCCACTTAAAAGTGCATTACCCAGAGTACCTGGAACTTGATAACCTACAAACATAATGGTAGAATCCGCTCTCCACAAATTATGTTTTAAATGATGACGGATACGACCCGCTTCACACATACCCGATGCAGAAATGATAACCTTTGGTTTAGGATTAAAGTTAATCATCTTTGATTCATCACTAGTAACAGATACATTCAATCCTGGGAATCGAATTGGGTTAATTCCCTGATTTACCAATGCCAATGCTTCATCGTCAAAACAATCGGATACGCTTTTGTGAAATATATTGGTTGCTTCTACCGAAAGTGGACTATCCACTACCGCTTCAAAGTTTGGAAATTCTGGTAAAAGCACCTCTGCTTTGATTCTACGTAGGAAATATAACATCTCCTGTGTACGACCTACAGAAAAGGCTGGAATAACTAAATTTCCGCCACGCGTAAAGGTATCTCGCATTACCTCTGCAAGTTCTACTGCGTAGTCTACTGGTTTTTCATGTACTCGGCATCCATATGTAGATTCCATGATGACATAATCTGCTTCATGTATGAATTCAGGATTTCGAATCAATGGACGATTCGTATTACCAATATCACCAGAGAATACTAGTTTTTTACTCACCTCATCCTCTTTAATCCAAATCTCTATGGATGAAGACCCCAGCAAATGTCCAGCATCCACAAAACGTATATCTAAATCTTCGCAGATATTGATTTTACTATGATAATCACAAGGAATAAAATGTGTAATGACACCATTGGCATCATTTGTATCATACAATGGCAACACTTCTGGTTTACCTGCACGACGATTCTTACGATTCCTCCACTCTGCTTCAAATTCCTGAATATGAGCAGAATCACGAAGCATGATATTACATAATTCGCAGGTGGCCTTTGTTGCAAAAATCTGTCCACGGAAACCATTCTTATATAACAACGGCAAAAGACCTGAGTGGTCAATATGTGCATGAGTTACAAATACATAATCAATTGTAGCTGGATTTACGGGAATTTCCTGATTCTCATACAAATCTGCGCCCTGTTCCATACCACAATCTACAAGGAAATGGATATCATTAAATGATACGTAATGACAACTTCCAGTTACCTCTCTAGCTGCTCCCAAGAATTCAATAATCATAGACTCATCTCCCACCTTTTGTATTATGAGTATATTATACCACTATATGTCTTATGCTTCCATAATTTTCTGAAAATTTAACAGCAATTCATCGAATTATCTCTCTTTTTATATCTATATTACTCGATTCTTTGTATCTCTCTTCTTAAACGAAGCATTATTTTCTTTTCCAATCTAGAAATATAGGATTGAGAAATCCCTAATAAATCAGCTACCTCTTTTTGCGTCATTTCTTTTTCGTTTTTTCGATTATAACCATAACGGAGTTCAATGATCTCTCTTTCTCTATCCGATAACTTTTCCATTGCCTTACGAAGCAATCCCAATTCTGCTTCTGTTTCCAAATCTCGATATATCACATCTTCCTCTGTACCTAAAATATCTGATAGCAGCAATTCATTTCCATCCCAATCAACATTCAGCGGCTCATCAAAAGACACCTCCAGTTTTAATTTATTCGTCCTCCGCAAATGCATCAATATCTCATTTTCAATACAACGAGATGCATAAGTTGCCAGTTTGATATTTTTCTCTGGATTAAATGTATGTATTCCCTTGATTAATCCTATTGTACCAATGGAAATCAAATCCTCCACTCCCACTCCAGTATTTTCAAACTTTCTAGCAAGATACACTACGAGACGCAAATTATGTGATATCAGTTTATTTCTTGCTTCTTCATCATTTTCTGAATTCAATAAAACAAGACATTCCCTTTCCTCTTCTGCACTTAGTGGTGGCGGTAGTACATCTGAGCCTCCTATATAAAACACATCCTGTTCATAATTTGATTTTCCAAAAATAAACCATTTTATATATACAAGTACTTTCTTTATTTTCTCTCCTACATAATTTATAATCTGATACATCCGACAAAACTCCTTTACAAAACCTCTTCATTTAATATCATCTGGTATTTCTTATTCTGAAACAATGCCTCATCTGCTACACCCACAGGTACCATTTCAAATTCTAGTAATTGCTGTTCTTTTTGAATTCTTATGTACTCCAGATAATATACTTTAATCAACCCTTCTTTGTTTCCCAAAGACTGATAGGGTATATATACTTCTTTGGAACCTTCCATTTGTAATTGAGATATCAAATCGGGTGAAATAATATGCACCCCCTTTTTCGTGTACGGATCTATCAATCGGTTTCCTGAATCATAAAATCCATAAGTAATAATTTGCTTTTTGGCATATAGAATTTCCACAGGATAAATCCCCTTTTGCATATGTGTATAATTTTTCCAAACACAAATACCTATGTAAGCCATTCCACAGGCAACACATAATAAAAATAGATAGTTTCCATATACACCAAACCAATTCCATAACATCTCTAATATGGCATTAATCACCATAATAAAAAAGTATCCAGAAATCATTATTTTCCACATTTGACTACGATTTTTTCCTACGACCAGTAAAACCATAAATGGTATTTCCAGTAAATGTACCAGTAACAAAAATAAATTATAGGAGTTTCCCAATAATAGTCCCACAATCTCTATCATTGTTCCTATAAAAGCCGCAAAAAGAATTTTACCTATTCCTTTTGCTGTTTTTATAAGAAACTGATACTTATTGCAATACAAAGTCAGATATAAGACTGCTATTTTAATAATAAAATTCTGTATAAAATAAACATCCGCATAAAAAATATATGTATTACCAAGTAAGTTCACGTTTCATTAACCTCTGCACTCCATTTCCAAATATCAAAATTACTGCTTTAGAATAGCATTTTGCTTGCGAAAATTTTGTTGTAATATGGGAGACAAAAAACAAAATTTAAGTAATTAAAAAAAAGCCCTATGCATTCTCATGCATAGGGCTTGTCCTATTTCATATAATTATCTTTTTGTAGGTTTTAAGAAATCAGGAATGTTGATTTCTACTGGTTTTACTGTGCTTTCTGGCTGTACAGGTCTCTGGATTCCCATTGTAGGCATCTGAGCCATACCTGGTGTTGCTGTTGGCTGTGTTGGAGCAACAGGTCTAACTGTTGTAGCAGAAGTATGTAAGCCATTGTTCATTGTAGTCGCTGTACGAGCACCCATGTTAGGTGTTACGGTTGGTCTAACAGGTGGCTGTGCATAGTTCATCATGCTAGATACGTTATTATGTGTTGTTGCGCTCTTTGCACCATCATCTAATCCTGTAGCGATAACAGTAACAACAACTTCGTCTGTCATGCTTCCGTCATACATAGCACCAAAGATAACGTTTACATCATCACCTGTAAGTTCTCTTACATAGTCAGCAGCATCACTTGCGTCATAAAGGAAGATATCACCAGATACATTTAAGATGATATCTGTAGCACCAGAAATGGTTGTTTCCAAAAGTGGAGATGCAACTGCAAGCTTAACAGCTTCAATCGCTTTATCATCACCTTTTGCACTACCAATACCAATATGAGCAACACCCTTGTTCTTCATAACAGTAGAAACGTCTGCGAAGTCAAGGTTGATAAGTGCTGGTAAATTGATAAGGTCTGTAATACCCTGAACAGACTGCTGAAGCACTTCATCTGCTTTCTTTAAAGCTTCTGGCATTGTAGTACGTCTATCAACGATTTCAAGAAGCTTATCGTTTGGAATAACGATCATAGTATCTACGTTTTCTTTTAAGTTTTCAATACCAATAAGAGCATTTGTCATTCTCTGTTTTGCTTCGAAACGGAATGGTTTTGTAACTACACCTACAGTTAAGATACCCTGATCCTTTGCAAGTTTCGCAACAACAGGAGCTGCACCAGTTCCTGTACCGCCACCCATACCACAGGTAACGAATACCATATCAGCACCTTTAATAGCAGCTGCTAATTCTTCTGCACTTTCTTCTGCAGCTTTTTCACCGATTTCAGGTTTTGCTCCAGCACCAAGTCCTTTTGTAAGTTTTTCACCAATCTGAATTAAAGTAGGTGCTTTACATAACTGTAAAGCCTGTTTATCTGTATTGATAGCGATAAATTCAACACCACCAATGTTTTCATCAATCATACGGTTTACGGCGTTATTTCCTGCTCCACCTACACCGATTACAATAATTTTTGCACTAGCTGCCGCTTCTGTTGTTCTAATCTCCAGCACGGTTCTTCCTCCTCTTACACTCTCACTATATTATAAAGTTTACTTCTAATCAAAAATAATAAACAGATTTTTGCACAATAACCCTACTATGAAAAATCATATAGATTATAATATAATTTTTCTTTCAAATAATCAACAATAATTTTTAATTTTTTGCCATTTATTGCTCTTGTTCTTAATTTGATACACTATCATCCTGATTTTGAACCTCATCCTCAGCATTTTGTGCCTCATTATTTGTTTCCGAAGTTTCTTCCTCAGCATCTTGTGTTTCGCTATCAGCGTCCTCTGTTTCTGTTTCAGCATCTATTTCAGCATCTTCTGGAACTTGTACAGCCTTTTCAAATATAATATTTGCAGTCTCTTCTGTCCAATTCTCCATGTGTAAAATGCCTTCTATTCCAGTTATACTTGGAAGAATCTCGTTCAATCGTTCCACCTTCTGTGTCAACAACTCTGTAGAACCTAACCAAACAGCTGTATTATCATAATATAATACGGGTGATTCATCTAATCCAAAACGAATCGCATCAGGCTCTAACCCTTCTCGTTTCAAGGTCTGCGTCAACGTTAAAATGTCTCTAAGTTGTTGATCTCCAATTGGTAATTTTTCAAACAAAACAACTTCTTCACAAGAAATTCCTTCTATTTTCGGTACACCTTCGATTCTTCGTGTTGATGTTTCTACAACAAAACCATCTTTATCAAAATATGCCATCTGATCAATGGATGAAATGTGCAGATATCCCATCATCCCTTTTTCATACACTTTAATCGTAATACTAGTAGGACTGTTTAACTTTACTTCCATAGTATCAATAAACGGAACTTCTTTTGTATCTATAAATGTGTACTTTAACAATACATATAAACTATTCCACGAATATTTATCATTTAATACAGTTTCTGTAATTAACTGTTCATCATAGAGTTTATTTCCCTCTACTTTTACGGTTTTGACAACAAAAACTTTTACCACTACAAACGCTGCAATTACTGCTAAGAGTAGAAAAACAAGCAAAGATACTAAAATCTTTTTCTTACGTCTTTGTCGTCTTCTTTTTTCTTTAATCATATATACTCCACTATTTAATATTTTCTAGTCGTATAGATCTAGAAACACCTAATACCAGACCAACCTCACACATTAAAATTGCAAAAGAGGTACCACCATAACTTACAAATGGCAGAATAACACCTGTGTTTGGAATGGAATTGGTTACTACGGCAATATTTAAAATAACCTGAATTGCAATATGCGACATAACCCCTACTACAATTAATGAACCAAATAAATCTGGTGCATTATTGGCAATTACCATCATTCGCCAAATAACCAGCATAAACAAAAGGATAAGACTTACTGCACCAAAAAGTCCTAACTCTTCACAAATGATAGTAAAAATCATATCGTTCTGAGACTCTGGCACGTTACCCATTTTCTGTAAACTTTCACCTAAGCCTTTACCAAAAAGTCCACCAGAACCAATAGCATAAAGTCCCTGCATGGTCTGATAAGTCGCATCACTGCTAACGGATTCAGGATGAAGCCATGCTTCTACACGATCCAAACGATATGGAAACAATACAATCGCAACAATAGCAAGAACGACAGCAACACCTCCCATTACACCAAAATGCCAATATTTTGGACTCGCCACAAAAATCATGCATACGGCAATACCCATGATAATAATAGCTGTACTTAAGTTGTTATAGGCTACTGCTCCTACAATCGGAAGAAGCAGACCGAATACTTTCGCAAGATTTCTCCAATCAGCTAACTGTTTTGCTACCTTTTCCAATACCATCGCCAAGAAAATGATTACACCAACTTTAGCAACTTCTGAAGGCTGAAAGGAAACTGGTCCAAGATCAATCCATCGTGCAGAACCATGAGATTCCGAACCAATAAAAATAACAGCTACACACAATCCAATGGATACAAAATAAGCTAATAAAGCAAACTTTTTCCAAAAACGATAGTCAATAAAGATTAGAACCATCATTCCCACTGCTCCAATGGCGGCATTACGCAACTGTAGTTTCAAATAATATGCGCCATCATAATTATATTTTGAAGAATTGGCACATAAATATGAACTAGAGCTATACAGCATTACTAATCCAAAACAAATTAGGAAAATGATTAAAAACAATAAATTGTAATCAAAATATGAAGTTGTACGTCTTTCATGTTTTCTTTCGCCACTTCTTTTTTCTGCCACTTATATTACTCCTCAAGATTTCTTACTATTTCTTTGAAGATTCTGCCTCGCACTTCGTAATTAGGGAACATTCCCCAGCTGGCACATGCAGGTGAAAGCAACACCGCATCTCCTGAGACAGATTTTTCATAACAATAATGAATTGCTTCTTCAAAGGTCTCAAATATAATAGTATTCATAAAGCCATGCTTATGTGCACACTCCTGAATCTTTTCAGCCGTTTGACCGATTAACACAAGTTCTTTTACTTTTCCATCAAAAGCCTGTATCCATTCATCATATTCGGATTGCTTATCATAACCACCACCAATCAAATAGGTTGGGCGGTTCATAGCTTTAATCGCTTTGATTGCCGCGTCAGGATTCGTTCCCTTTGAATCATTATAGAAACGAACTCCACGCTTTTCCGTTACATATTCAATACGATGTTCTACTGCCTGGAAACGGCGAAGTACTTCTCGAATTGATTCCATAGGTACCCCTACTCCCATTGCCATAGCACAAGCTGCCATAACATTTTCATAGTTGTGTTCACCTAAAATATTTAATTCATCTACGTGAATAACTAATTCGTCTACCCCATTCTTTGCCAAATAGATTTCTTTATCTGCATAATAGAAACCATCGGTTAATTTACGCTTACTGCTGAAAAATACCACCTTCGCTGGACAGGTTACAGAAAATTCACGTAATACTTCATCTTCATAATTTAATACGCAAATCTGCTCCATGGTCTGATTCTTTGTCACATCGGTTTTTGCACCAATATAGGCTTCCATGGTGTGATGTCTATCCAAATGATCTGGTGTAATATTTAAAATCGCAGAAACGACTGGCTTAAATTCATGTATAGTTTCTAACTGGAAACTACTGATTTCTGCCACTGTTACTGTTTCATCTGTTGTATCCATAGCAACTGAAGTGTATGGAATACCGATGTTGCCAACCACTTTTGTATCTGCAAAATAATTTGCCATAATCTCTCCTGTGAGAGCTGTTGTAGTGGTTTTACCATTTGTTCCTGTAATGGCTACAATACGACCTTTCGCAAAATAATATGCTAATTCGATTTCTCCCCAGATGGCGATGCCTTTTTCACGCATCTTGTTAACCATAGGTAAATCTGTAGGTACACCTGGACTCAAAACAACTACATCAATATCATCCATCTGCTCATCACTGATTTCTCCTAAAATCAATGGAACATTCTTTAATACTTCACTTTTTGCATATAACTTTTCTAGATCCAGTTCTTTATTACCATCAAACAATACCGTATCTATCTTCTGCTCTACCAACAATTCTGTAGCAGCAATGCCACTAATTCCGGTTCCGACTACTAAGACTTTTTTATCTTCTAATTTCATGGTATACCTCCAAATCTTGTGTTTGCTACTTCTACTAAGCCAACTTATAGTATAAGACATTCTTTTCTATTAATCAAGGTAAGGTAATATATTTTCAAATATTTCTTGTGCAATTGGGGCTGCAATCGTTCCACCATAGTAAGTTCCCTGTGGATTATCAATAATGACTAACACCAGTACCTCTGGATTCTCTGCTGGCGCAAAGCCTATAAAAGAAGAAATATATTTATTTTCCGAACGGGGAAGTGTCTGAGATGTTGCTGTTTTTCCACCAATTTCAAAGCCTTCCACATAAGCATTACTACCAGAACCATCCGATACCACCTGTTCCAACAAATATCGTAGTGTTTCCGATGTTTCTTCTGAACAAATATCCGTTAGATATTCATACTCCAATTCCTCAACCTCACCTGTCACACTATCTATGACTGACATTCCAAAATGTGGCGTAATTCTAGTACCACCATTAATAAGCGAAGACACTGTTGTTGCCAATTGAATAGGTGTTATCTGAAATGACTGACCAAAGGAAATGGTCGCAAGTTCTACAGGCCCTATATTCTCTTTTTTATGCATAATGGTAGTGGCTTCACCTGGTAAATCGATATTTGTTTTATCCAACAGACCGAATTTTTCGAAGTAATGATAATATTTATCCACACCTAATTCTAATCCGACAGAAATAAATACTGGATTACAGGAGTTCTCAATCCCCTCTTCAAAAGTCTCTGAACCATGTCCTATCGTCTTATGACATCGTATCTTTCTATCTCCCACCATAATATAACCTGGACAATAATAGGCATCATTTATAGAAACAATGTTTTCCTCCAAGGCAGCCGATGTGGTAATAATCTTAAAGGTTGACCCAGGTTCATAGGTGTCGCTGACACACTGATTTCTCCACATTTCATTTAAATACGTGTTTTCATCCTCTGTACCAACATACTCACTATACTGTGAAATCAGCGTAAATGGATCATTAGGATTAAACTCTGGGTAGTCCACCATCGCCAAAAGTTCTCCATTTTGAGGATTCATAACAATAATCCTGACACCATCTGCTTCTTTTTGCAGATATGCTTTTTCTGCCATTTGCATGCAGTAGGATTGAATATTGTAATCCATGGATATCTGCAATGTATTTCCAGATACAGGCTCTATACGCGATTCTTCTAAATCAGAAATCTCTCTCCCTCTGGCATCTGTGAAGGTTAAAATCGTTCCATCTTCCCCTTGCAAATATTCCTCATATTTTGATTCCAGACCGATAATTCCCTGATTATCCGAACCTGTAAAACCTAATACCTTGGATGCCAACTCATTATACGGATAGATGCGTTTGTAATCTTCATCGACTTTTACACCATCTAATTCATAGGCTAATATTCTCTTACCTATTTCTTTGGACACATTACTTTTTATTTTCTCAATGGAAGAAACCTTTTCTACTCTATTTCGAACATATTCCTCTGACAATTCTAGTTCCTGACATAATACCGCAATCACTTTTTCCTCATCCGTAATCTGGTTATGTATAACAGAAATCGTACATACTGGCTCATTGGTAGCCAAAACAACACCATTTCTATCTATAATTTCTCCTCGGGCCGCTTTTATACTTCTTTCACGTTGTTGTAAATCAATTGCCTTTTCTGAGTAATATTCGTGCTGAAAGCACATAAGATATATTAGTCGTCCAATCAAAAAACAAGCACAACCAAATATCAAGAAACAAAAAATACATATTTTCTTACGATTGTAGGTCTTATTCCGCTCCATATTTGTCTACAAAAAACCTCATAATTGCCTTATTGTATCTTATGTAGGCCATTATGAGGTTATGAATAACAGAATATTTTAGTTGCTCTGTCCATCTTCTGTTTCTATTGTATTTTCTTGTGAAGATAAGTACTGACCATCACGTTCTCCATAGAAAAATACGTCTGTTCCAGTAATATCTAAATCTGCATTTTTTCCAGTTAATTCTTCGTCTGGATAAATGTTCATATATGGTAATACTTCTTCTAAAATCTCACGCACAATGTTCTGTGCATAATAACTATGCGCCTGATCTGGTGAATTTGGTTCATCTACAATACAATAAATAACCAATTCTGGATTTTCGTATGGTGCAAAACCAATGAATGACACCAGATAATTGCCTTGATTACGAGGTAATTTTTCTGCTGTACCAGTCTTACCGCCTAATGAATAGCCGTCCACCTTTGCTGTAGTAGCTGTACCACTTGTAGCAGTGCTATACATATAAGAACGCAGTAAATCACTAGTTCCTTCTGAAACGGTCTGTTTTAAAACCGTAGGCTCTGTAATGGATACCGTACCACCATTTGCATCAACAACCTTGCTCACCAAATATGGACGATAATAAGTGCCACCATTTACCAACGAACAATATGCGCTGGCAATCTGAATCATGGTTGCATTATAGTTCTGTCCAAAAGAGTTCGTTGCCAAGTCAATGGTCTTCATATTTGCCGCAGAATAAATCAAGGAAGCGGTATTTGCTTCTCCTGGTAAATCAATCCCTGTTCTCTGACCAAATCCAAAGATACTCTGATACTCTACAAAATTTTCTACACCAATCAAATAAGACATCTGCATCAAAGCATCGTTACAAGAATCCATAAGGGAAGTCTCTAATGTTTCTATACCATGTCCATTTAAATTAACACATCCAATAAACTGTCCTGATACGGTTTCACTACCATTACATACAAAACTTAAATTTGTATTTAATGTACCTGTTTCTAACCCTGCAGCAATCGTAAATGGTTTCTGTACAGAACCTGGTTCAAATGTAGATGTAACACAGAAATTCTGCCAAAGCGAATTCAATGCTTCCATCTGTTCTTCTGAGGATATGGTTTCCAACTCCTCCTCTGTATATAAACCAGAAACATCTCTTGGACTATTTAAATCAAAGGTAGGATAATCCGCCATTGCCAAAATTGCTCCAGTATTTGGATTCATAATGATAACAGCTGTATTTAAACTTCCGTCACCATCTACATAGTTATTTGTGTATGCCGCATTAAATTCGGCAATCTTTTCTTCTACAATCGACTGAATATTTGCATCTATGGTAGTTACTAAAGTATTACCATCTTCTGGTGCAATAACTGTCTTTTCAAAATCACTTTCTGAATTGAGATATCCAAATTCACGGCCATTTATACCATTTAAAGTGTCATTATAATAATTTTCTAACCCAATTGTTCCTACATTACCGGAAGATGTAAAACCTAAAACGGAACATGCCATACTATTAAAAGGATAACTTCTAATATACTCTTTTTCAAACCATACACCTTTGATATATGGGTTCACCTTTTTTCCGTTTTCATCCACCTCTTCCTGCATCTGTACAAACGGTTGAATTTCATCATAAGGAAGTTTCTTTAATAAAATAATATACTGACTATCGCTTCTATCTTCTGCGTACTCATAAAGCGTAGCCTTATCCAATTCTGGGAAACATTCTACTAGTGCTTCAATGGTTGGCTCTATATAATTCTGCACCTTTTCGCCATCTACTGTTGATGTACTGGTCATAACCGAACAGTCTAAAATAACATTATATACAGCCACACTGGTAGCCAAAACGGTTCCATTTCGGTCTACAATATCTCCTCTTTGGTATGGAATGGTTACGCTATCATAAGATTGCAAAGATAATACTTTCTTTTCGTATTTTTCACCACTTGTATAATTAATGTACATAAGCCTTCCAATTAAAACGCATAAAAGAAGAATTAGCACTGAAAACAACACTAACAACTTCATACGCATTCCACGGGAAAGCTTTGGTTTAGGTTTCTTTATTTTTTTTGCCACAATAGTACTCCTAGAGATTTATTCTGGGATATCGCTGTACTGATCCATAAAGTTATTATTTTCTACGGAATAATAAATAACCTGGTCTTCTGTTGCATACTGCATTCCCAACTGATTAATTGCTACATCCTTAATATACTCCAAATCAACGGAAGTAACAATCTCTTTATATCTTGCATCGTTATCAGCCTTTAAATCCGTAATCTGACTTTCTAATGTTGCAATATGTTCCATTCTCTGTGTTACCTGAGACTGAATCTGAATCAATGATACTGCTGAGATAGCAACGATTGCTACACATAAAGTTAAAAAGGTTACATAACCTTTGCTCATGTATAAAGCACGTTCTCTATTTCTTCTGGCAGCGTTTCTTCTATGTTTTTTACGTTTCTGTTCTTCTAACTGTCTTCTGTCTGGTCTTTTTTGTGGTTGTCTGACAGGCATTGCTTCCATTTGTCTAACTGTGCTGCCATTTACATAATAGTTCTTACTCATTACTTACTCCTAATTTCATTACTACTTTCTTTCGAAAACCCTGAGTTTTGCACTCTTTGATCTACTGTTTACTTCTAATTCTTCTTCAGAAGGAAGAATTGGTTTTCTGGTTGCTACACGTCCCTTAGAAACATTTCCGCATACACAAACTGGAAAATTACTTGGACATGTACATGGGTTTTCATTTTTCTTAAAATTCGATTTTACGATTCGGTCTTCCAACGAATGGAATGTAATAATACAAAGTCTTCCATCTTCATTTAAAAGATCAATCATGTCATCTAATGTATCTTTTAACACATCAAGTTCTCTATTTAACTCAATACGAATTGCCTGATAAGTACGTTTGGATGGATGTCCACCAGTTACTTTCATCTTCATTGGGATAGCTGCATCAATTATTTCATTCAACTGTCCTGTAGTTAAAATAGGTTCTTTCTCTCTTGCTTTTACAATGTGTTTTGCAATATTTTTTGCAAATTTATCTTCGCCGTAATCTCGAATGATACGGAATAACTCCATCTCACTGTACTCATTCACGATATCCTTTGCAGTCAGTGTTTGTCTGTCATCCATTCTCATATCAAGAGGTGCATCTGCACTACGATACGTAAATCCTCGTTCTGGTGTATCTAACTGAAAAGAAGAAACGCCTAAATCAAGGACAATTCCGTCTACCTTTTCAATTCCCTGTTCCTGTAATACCTGACGCATATTGCAGTAGTTACTTCTTACGATTGTCACCAAATCGCCAAACTCAGCAAGTCGGTTTCCAGCAGCACGAATAGCATCTGCATCCTGATCGATTCCGATGAATCTGCCCTGTCCCTCTAAGCGTTTACATACTTCATATGCATGTCCACCTCCGCCAAGAGTTCCATCTACATATATTCCGCCTGGACGAACATTTAAATATTCAATTGTTTCTTCCAATAATACAGAATAATGTTTAAATTCCATCGTTTCTCCTATCTTTTAAATACCGAATCCAAGTTCTGCCATGTGTTCTGCAATTTCATCCATATCTTCATAATCGCCATTATCTGTCCATTTTTCTTTGCTCCAGATTTCCACACGACTAAGTACACCTACAGAAACAACATCTTTTTCGATGCCAGCATATTCTCTTAAGTTTGTAGGAATCAAGATACGTCCCTGCTTGTCCACTTCACAAGTAGCTGCACCTGCGAAGAAGAAACGCATGAACTTTCTTGCATCTTTTGAAGTAAGTGGTTTGTCACGGAAAGATTTTTCGATGTTTGCCCATTCTTCATTGGAATAAACGAAAAGAC
>CAZDAP010000005.1:0-20096 GCA_964503585.1 uncultured Lachnobacterium sp.
TGGAATTATATGTATATAAACAATTCAAGGATGCAGGCAAGGAAGTACGTCAGAGCGTACATATCGATTGGGATGGAGATATCCATACGACAACTACAGAAAACGAGGATGAAAAAGATGTTTTAAATGAAATCGATGTGCTTGTTTTGGAAGGCAATGTTCCTACCTTCATTTCTTGTAAATGCGGTAATATGGGAAAGGGAAAAGCATTGCAGCCAATGTATGAATTAGAAACAGTAGCAAACCGTTTCGGTGGAAAGTATGCCAAGAAAGTGTTAGCAACTTTAAAACCAATTTATGGTGCTTATGCAGAACGTGCAGTGGAAATGAATATTGACCTTTGCTGTTACGGAGGTAAATGATGAATAGTGGAATATATTACTTAATTCACAACAAGGAAGACTATCCATCCAACAAAAAGAAAATCATCAAAGCAATCGAAAGAAAAAATCTAGATCTAGACTACATATACGATGCTTCTGTGGTAGAGTTTCGTGATGATTTGTATTTAATTATTGATGGACATACCTCATTTTTGGGTGATGAAAAATTTATTGACAAATTGGCAAAACTGATTTGTCCAACTTACAAGGATGATTCAAAGGGCGTAAAAGCCTTGGAGAATCTATTAGAGTTTTATTTCATAATAGATGAAGTAGAAGCCATGAAGGATAGCTTGGATGAGGAAAGTCTTAGCAATTATGAAGGTATGATGGAGATTCTAAAAAAATTGGATTTTTCATTGGACAAGGTACCTAGAGCATCTTTGTGTTCGGGATTGATGTATGGAGAAGATAACGAACTTTTGTATAAGTTATTTGCGATTGAATCAGAACCAGATATATTAAAACAATTATCCGATGATATTTTTAAAGCGACGAGTGAGAAGGTATCGGTAGGGGAAGTTCGATTTGTGGAGACATTGTACCAAGTAGAATTACCATTCTAAGAATCGTAAGGAGGTATAGTCAAATGCAAGATATGTATCGCACACTAGGTTTGGTCGTACAGCCACATAACGACGAACCAGTAAAAACTCCGAAGGAGCAGGTAAAGGGGTATTTACCTATACCACATGGTAAAGAGATATGTGAAAAGATGCGCCAGATGCGTATCCAGCTGGCAGAAGCCAATGGCATTGCCTATGTGCCACAGGAATGTCATCACGAAGGCGAGTGTGCTGGTACCTGTTACACGTGTGATGAAGAGATGTCGTATCTCAACAGAGAACTGAATAAGATTCCACCAGAGCAGAGGATTTATCCAAAATACAATGGGGACCTCGGAACTTGAGGTGCTGTATGACAGGATCGATGACACGTATTTCTCGTATGCGTTTAGATACCGACGGAATGGGGGTAACCACTTTAGTAGCCATGTATGGTTGTCCTTTGCGATGTAAGTACTGTATCAATGGTTATAATTTCGAAGGTGAGTTTGTAAGAGCAAACTTTACTGTGGAGGAACTGATAAAAGAACTTTCCATCGATGAGGCATATTTTAAGATGACAGGTGGAGGCGTAGTCTTTGGTGGCGGAGAACCGCTGTTGCAGGCAGACTATCTGGCAGCAGTTTGCAAAGAAATCGCAGGAAAATATGATATTCGTATAGAGACTTCCTTGTATGCGACATGGGAACAGGTGAATATATTGATTCCATATGTAACGCAGTGGATTGTAGATATCAAGGATGTGAATCCGAAGATTTATAAAACATATACAGGCAAAAATAATAAAATCGTATTGGAAAACTTAGAGAAATTGTCGAAATGTGTAGATAAGAGTAAAATCCTAGTACGTGTACCACATATTCCAGAATACAATAAGGATTTTGATGTGTTTCGTTCGAAACTGCAAATGAAAAGAATGGGATTGAAGGTAGAGGAATTTACATATAGAGATGATGTTTGATAAAAAGAGAGAGGAACTTCAATGAGAGAAGTTCCTCTTATCGTTTTTATATGGTAGTTACAAAATTGTAATAGTTCATATGATTGATGAATAAATCAAAGTGTTTGTTGTACCAGAATTCTGGGTTATCGATATCTTCTAATTTGGATAAATCATATTGGTTTTTGTAAGTTACATAGAATGCCAAGTTGATAAAGGCAAGGTTAGGGATAAGTGTAATATCTAGATGTGCATTCAGTTCTTCGTCGGTGAATTCTGTGACTTCATCTGCATCCAGTTCCCCGACTTCTACGAGACTCTTATCGATTTCCGTAGTTTCTGTATACTTTTTACGGACATCCGCAAAGAGTTTATCCCGATAAAGGGTATTTATCGCATTTTTACAGGCTTCATATACAGGGGCATATTCAGATTCTTTGATTTGTGGAACTAGGGTATGTACCATGTTAAGAATCGTACTAAAACATTGAGGTCCTGCAAAGAAAATGTCTTTGTTTTTATTAAACGCTGAAGAATCTATCATATCTTGCAGATGGGTTAACTGTTTTTCTAATATATAAACTAGAGCCGTGAAATCTGTGGTTAATTCGTCTTTAAAATCATCATGTTTTAAGTTTGTAATATCTAAATATTTATTGTATTCCATGAGCACCTCCATATACATTACATAATTATGAAATCATTCTACCATAGAAACCACTGATAATGAAACCAGTGGTTTATTTTTTTTGTCCATTTTTTCGAATAAAATATCCTTAGATAAAACCAGTAAAGGAGTGTAGCAGGATGAAAAAAGTAAATATGGTTTCTAAGTATTCCAAAGAAGTAAAGGGATATTTAGAGGAGCTCCGTCGTGTGGCAGGCTCCTTGGACAGGATAGGAGAAATCGAACAGATTTTTCAGAGATGCCTGATGGTATTTATGGATGACGGATGGGGATATGAAGATTTCCTAGAGAGCATAGCAGAGGAGTTAGCACCTTTCTATGGAGCATCTTCTGATGATGTGTATTTTCACAAGTTCCCAGAGTCCTTTGATAAAGGTGTAGCAGCATGGGAGCGAAATAGTAGAAGCGTAAAGTCCATGTCTGAGAAGGTTCAGATGCAAAATACCTTTGCGATTCTTAGCTGCGATTTGAGAGAGTTCATGGATGAGTTGTCAAATCCGAGCATGGTGAAATCTTTGAAGACGATTGTTGAGAATGGAAAACGTATCTTTATCGTATTTCGGTTTCCATATATGAAAGGTCCTGTAGGAAAGGAGTTGCAGGATAGATTTTTTCGATGGTTTTCAGTGCGTTCCATTGTGGTTCCACCGATTTCTCTGGAAGAGAAAAAGTGCTGCATCAGAGATTATTTGGAGCAGGGGAAATTTAGATTGGAAGAGGATGCAGAAGAAGTATTAGAGAAATGGATATTACAGAATATACATAGAATCGATGAGGGTGGCTATCCAGTACTAAAACAGATGGCAGGAGATTTGATTTATCAGAGTGCGTTGCGTTTGGATAATTCAGATGATTTCTTTGATGATTTCAATTTTCTGTCAGCGGCAGATGTGGAGGTCATGTTAAATAATCCAGAGAATGAACAAGATGCCTATGAACTATTAAATGAATTAATAGGGATGGCAGAGTTAAAGGCGAAAATCAGGGAGATAGTGGCCCAGATTAAAATGCAAAAGGAATGGGAAAAACAAGGAAAAGATATCGGAACACCTACCATGCACATGTTGTTTTATGGAAATCCTGGTACGGGAAAGACTACCCTTGCTCGTGTGTTGGGACAGATTTTTAAGCAGGAAGGATTGTTAAGTAAGGGAGATTTTAAAGAGACAACTGGCAGCTATTTTGTAGAGGGTTTGATTTCGGAATTAATGAAGAAAACCCGAGAGACCTGTAAGGAGGCACATGGTTCGGTGCTATTCATCGATGAAGCCTATGGTATGTCAGTGGGGTATAAAGGAGGAAATACTGCAGAGGATATCCTGCCGATTTTTGTGGCGGAGATGGAGAATTATAGAGAGGATATGTGTGTCATTTTCGCGGGATATGAGGAAGAGATGGAGGAATTTTTAAGAACAAACTCCGGTTTGAAAAGCCGTATTCCACATATTCTTCGTTTCCCAAATTATAGCAAGGAGGAGTTGGAAGAAATCTTCTTCCAAATGACAGAAAAGTCCTTTGAATATGAAGATGAGTTAAAAGAAACCTTGAGTGAATATTTAGCGAATATTTCGCCAGAGGCCTATGAGTCCAAGGAGTTTAGCAATGCACGTTTTATGAGAAATCTCTATGAACGTGTGTGGGGAAAGGCGGCCTATCGTATTAGCTTTAGTGAGGATAAAGCGGGGATTTTAAAGGTAAAGGATATGAAGGCGGCATTGGAAGAGGATATGTTTGCTTCTTTGATAGAGAGAAAGCAGGAAAAACGTATCGGTTTTGCAGTGAATTAGAAATGGAGTGAAGATGATAAATAATCAAGGAGTCGGCAAAATACGACAAATATCGACAGATAAAACGGATGTCGAAAAGCCGTTGGATAGCAGAAGTATCGAGGCGAAATTAAGTGATGCCAAAAGGGATTTGCCTATGGAGGATGCCTATGATGAGAGGCGTAGACCTAGAAGTAAAAGATATCTGGCAACCATACGGGCTCTCCGAACCCAGTATGCAATTTTAGCGGAATATGAGGCCATGTTATTAGAACCAGTTTCGGACTGGAGTGAGTGGGGAAATGAACTGGTGGATTCTCAGATTCGCACGATAAAGATTCAAAAAGAAATTGAATTGGTGACAACAGAGATTAAACAGTTAGAAGATAAACTGACACAGCTTATGCCCAAAGGGGATGGACTAATATGCAGGTTGTATATGGATTCCAATATCGGCACATTGATGAGTCGAGGGATTATATCCAGCGTAGGAACAAGCTATCACTCTGAGGAAGAGTTGTGTGAGTTTGCTTATACTGAGGAAGAGAGAAAGGCATTGATTTTTGGGGATATTAAGTTACATTCCCAACCAACGCCTTTAGTGATAGAAGTGTATCTGCATTTGGTGATACGCGTCCATGCAGATGGTAGCATAGAAACCTTTGATCTATAAAGGAGATGGAAGATGGCGGTACTAAATTATTCGTTAGGTGTATGCCTTTACGACAAAAATCAACGAAAGTTTTTTCGAAATCTGGTGACAAAGGGAACCCCCTTACCAGTTCGTGTGACAGAGAAGTTTTTGCTAAATCAAAAAGGTCAAAAGAAGATAGAGTTGGATGTGATTCGGGATGAGGTCATGGATACCTATCCAAAAGAAGCAGAGGTAGTACATAGGGTGCAGATGGAACTGCAAAAGGAATTGTCTCTTCGGGATGTGGTAGAGTTCACGATAAGTGTGACCGAGGACGGCAAAATGGATTTTTCCATCAATATTCCATGCTTGCAGAAAAATAGAAGTTTTGATATGCCCTTGATTGCGGAGCTGGTACAGACGGAAGAGAAAAATAAACGTGAGGTTTCCCTGACCATCCAGGAGTATTTCACAGATGTGTATGGAATGCAGTCGGTGAAAGAGAAGATTGGTAAACGCTATGCACTTTTACAGATGAAGGAAAAGTGGGAGCAGATGGGATTGGATTCCGATACCTCCAACTGGAATTTTATGATTGCAGGTGAAGCAGGCAGTGGAAAAAGTCTCTTGGTGGAAATCCTATGTGACATGATGTATCAGTTTCAGCTGATTATGAATCTTGAGCCGATCGTTTTTCGTGGAAAGCAGATGATGGAGGATTTGTCCCAGTTTGAACAGGCAGATTCTGGCCGTGTGATGCTGATAGAGAACATTGAATCCATATGTCCAATCGGTTGTAAAAGTGAGACAAAAGAAGCCGTGGATGTGTCTGAAATATGGTCGGGGATACGGGAACTTTTAGAGAAAGAGAAAGAGAAGGAGCATCGTAATTTCTTTATTTTTACAGGAGAACGGGAGGCTATCAAGCGTTTATTAGAAGAGGAACCAAAACTAGAAACTATAACTACAGTTTTGGATATTGAAGCCTATGATTTGGAAGAACTTTTCTTTATAGCAAAGAAAATGATTCAGGATAAAGGCTTTTATCTGTCGTCTGGAGCAGAGGATGCACTTCGGGCAGAAATCAAATATGAGGCAGGTTCGAAGTATTTTGCTAATGGAATTACCTTGGATAAAATCGTGAAAAAAGCCATTGAGAATAAAAGTGAGCGTGAATTAGAAAGCGGACAAGTGGGAAGGCGATTGGAATATTCCGATTTTCAGTTTGAGGATTCTGCGGAAGAAGATTTGTATGATGTCTTAGAAGAATTAGAATCCATGATTGGATTGGAGTCGGTGAAGAGAGAGGTACGGCGCATCATTCACCGCGTAGAGGAACGCAATGAACGCATGGAACGAGGCGAGAGTATAGAAGAGGAGAAATTTTTCTTACATACCATGCTCTTAGGTGCACCAGGTACTGGTAAGACCACAGTGGCAAGACTCTTGGGACGCATTTATGGTGCTTTAGGGCTGCTTCGAAAAGGTGATTTATTTGTGGAGGCAACACGAAGTGATTTTGTGGGACAGTATCAGGGTTCTACTGCTATAAAGACTCGTGAACTGATTGAGTCGGCAGTAGGTGGTGTATTGTTCTTGGATGAAGCTTATTCTCTTTTTAATGGATATGGAGATAATTTTGGTCAGGAAGCAGTGACGGAGTTTTTGAAATATGCTTGGGATTATCGTGACCGCATGATGATTATTCTGGCTGGTTACGAAGAGGAGATGGATAAACTCATGTCTATGAACAGTGGTATGGCACGACGTTTTCCAAATAAGATTTATTTCGAGGATTACACGAAGGATGAACTCTATGAGATGTTTGAATTAAAGGTAGAGAATCGATATGAAATTCATTCAGAAGCAGAGGAACCTTTGCGTCAGATGATTGGTCGCTACAGTAACCTAAAGGGTTACGAAAATGGTGGTGGCATTGATACTCATATTCAGAGTCTGGCAGGTGTGATTGCAGAGCGAAATAGAAAGAAGTTGGAGGAATATCAGGACTATAAGGATACGATTCTAAAGATAGATGTGGAGGAGGCTATGCGAAATGGTAAGCATGGCATGCGTCCTTTAGAAGAACTGCTGGAAGAGTTAGATCATATGGTAGGTCTTTCTGCAGTGAAGGCGGCAGTACGTGAAGCAGTGAATCATCAGCGTTATCAAAAGAAGATGATGGATAAATTCGGAAAGACTGCAGATCTAGTTTCGGAGCATATGATTTTTGCCGGATCTCCTGGAACGGGAAAGAGTACTTTGGCGGCACTGATTACAGAGATTTATTGTGCATTAGGCATTGTACAGGATCCAAACCGTTGTGTGACCGTAACCAAATCGGACCTTAGTAGTGAATACATGGGTGGAGCCTTGGAGAAGGCAAAGCAGATTATTGATAAGGCTCGAGGCGGTGTGCTGTTCATTGATGAAGCCTATGCTCTGGTGGAAGATGAAAAGGATTTTTACGGGAAACAGGTGCTGACAGAGCTGATGTATTCCATTGAAAAATATCGTGGTGAAATCGTACTGATTATGGCGGGGTATAAGGAGCAAATCGATGAGTTGATTCGAAACTATAATCCTGGTATGGCCAGTCGTCTTAGTACTGTGATTCCGTTTGAGGATTATACAGTGGAGGAACTGGTTCAAATCTTTTATCGTATGACGAAAAAAGGAGATGTGACTTACACCATCGAAGAGGGATTGGAACCACTGGTGAAGGAGTTAATCGAAAACCGTTTGGCTCAGTTTGAAGCAGAAGGGAAGGAATTCGGTAATGCCCGTGGGGTACGAAATCTCATGAGTGAGGCAATCAAACAGGTCATCAAACGATGTGTGGAATCGGACGAAGAGGAGTTCGAGGATATGACCATGATAACGAAGGCGGATTTGGAGGCATTGATTAGATAGGAAAAGGATATAGAGGTGATTATGGAGAACACGAATTTTGATACAGGGCTCCGTGAATATGAGACTATGGAGCAGCTTTTTAAACGATATACGAATGCACGATATCGTAACAGATATTGGGAAGAACGAGAGATATATGGCATCATCAGCGAGGCAGCAGAGGATGGTGATGAAGAGGCTATTTACTATCTGGCAGAAATATACGCGACTTTTCCAGTGGAATATGGTAAGAAACGAAATCGTATCCTGCAATATGGCACCACAGGAAAGAGCATGAAGGCCCTATCCGATGCATATCGATACGGACATTATGGGAATGTGGATTTAAAGAAAGCAGATGAATACCTAGAAAAAGTTGGAACTGCGGATAGACAGGCGTTATACGATGCGATTCTCTATTGGGAAGGTAAGGGAACCTTTAACGAAAGAGAAAAAGCAGCAAAACTGGCTGCAGATTTTATTTCCGTATATTCAGATTTGGATATCTACGAAAACCCTTTGGATGCTCTAATCTATAGTCATGGAAGATGTTACCAATTTAAGAATAATCTAGTGGAATTTAATCCAGCAGAAGTATATGCACAGGCACAGAAAATGTATAGTGTGCTTTGGTATAAAAAGCTTTCAAATGAGGATTATGATAAGTATTATGACCATTTAAATATTGAAATTACCAAGATGGCTGTGTATGCGTTTCATGCGAAAGAGCAATATGCTCAGGCTATGGAAGCTATTTTATTAAATTATCGATGCCCGGTGTGGGTGGTAAACTTCATGGAAACTTTGAGAAAAAAGGCACCAGAGGGAGTGGTAGAAAAGTGCTACATACGTGCATGGAATCAAATGAAGGATTCGAGATATTCAGAAAAACTAAAGCAGCGTATCGGAGTAGCAATGGAAGGGGTGCTGGACTGGTATAAAAAGAAAGGTACCTTACCATATGCCAGATTTGTGAAACTAGCACAGCAGGAAGGCTGTCTTGGTGTGGAAAAATATGTGGCGGATATGGAAGAAGTATTACGTGAAGAGGCCATGCTCTCTCAGGCTATCGAACTTTTAGAGACCAGTAATTATAGAAGTGCTTTGCAGGAACTGGAACGATTGGCAGGTAAAGGAAATGCAGAGGCGAACTATCATTTGGGAATTCAATATTATCAGGGAATAAAGGTGGTACAGGATAAAGAGAAGGCCAAGGCTTATATGAAAAAAGCAGCAGATGCAGGCTTTTTGGAAGCAGAAAGGTTGGTGAAGGAATGGGATATCTAAGATTGGAAATACCATATAAGTTTTGTGGAAAAACTTATTCTTATACGGATGATTTATATAGAGTGTTTTTGGAGAAATGGGATTTTGCAGCAGCGGCATTAAAGAGAGGAGCACTTTCTGAGTATTTCAAAAAACTGGCAGATAAAGATGAGTCTCATCGACATACATGGGAGTGGTACTATAAGGTGACACGTAATCTGCAAGAGGATATGTGGAGTGATGATTATCATGAGGATGTTGTGTTTGGAAAATTTATGTATTATTTATCCTGTAAGAATGGCCAGGAAAAACTACCACCTATGCCAATGGATGATGCAGATGTGAGTAAATCAAAAGTCAAGTTTCAAAGGGCAGAAGCACCACCACCTGAGAGAGAAGGGTGTGGTTACTACGGAGCATTTGGAAGTAAAACAGGTAGCTACAAATATAGAGAAGACGCTTATATTGAATATATGACAGAGGAGGCCTGGAAGGCAAATTTATCCAGAATGGAATGGTATTTGGATGATCGAGATATACGAAAAGTGGATGAAACTGCAGGGCAAAAACCAAAGAAACTCACCGCATTGGATAACCTAGTAACTTTAGATCGTGCACAATGGTGGCAGGATTATCTAATTGAACTTGGAAAGTTTGAGTGGTAGAATAGAGTCAATTAGGAATGACTTTGCAGGAGGTATCCGTCAAGGATATCACAAGTTTGTGAGAGAAGAACTGGAGAAATCCGAAGAGATTCAGGTAGAAATTGTATATGGAGTCTTCCTATTTTGGAAGAGTTGAAGGCAAATGGCAAAAAGGTGTATTTATTATCCAATGCCTGGTATGTACATACCAATTGCTCGCCAGAGTATACAGAGGATGTGAAGGCGACCTATGAATTTATATAAAAATTTCCAGTTAAAAAATAAAGGTTAGTATGTTATAATGGCATTATGAAAAAACAAAAAGTAACAAAGAAAAATTTTGGTTTATTTATTGCAGCAGGAGCACTTGTGTTCCTGCTGAATATTTTGGGGTTGGATGTTTCCTTCCAGGAATCTTCGAAGCCAAACATAGAAAAAGTAAATACAGAAAGAGATATTCAATCAGAAATAATCGAAACGGAGACGGATTCACAAGATGTGATGAAGGTCCACTTCCTAGATGTAGACCAAGGTCTCGCCATCCTAGTACAACTTGGTGATGATGTCCTCATCTATGATGGTGGCGAACGGGATACTTCCAGTTTTGTGGTAGCATATCTAAAAGAGCAGGGGATTACAGAGATTGATTATCTCATCAGCAGTCATTATGATTCGGATCATGTCAGTGGATTGATTGGATGTTTGTATGCTTTTGATGTGAAAAATGTCATAGGTAGTAACTATGTACATGATAGCAAGTTATATACTTCATTTATGACAGCAGTAGAGGAAGAAGGGCTTGAGGTACAATATCCACCTGTTGGTACCCAGTTTCAGATGGGAGAAGCTGTGATAACCATATTGTCACCTACAGAAATTGTGAGAGATAGTAATTCCAATTCCTTGGCAATTATGTTAAGTTATAAAAAGAGTGATTTTATTTTCACAGGAGATGCGGATTACAAAAGTGAAAGAGATATGATTGTTTCTGGGTTAAATTTGGATTGTGAAGTGTTGTCTGTAGGACACCACGGTTCCGCCAGTGCCACATCGGAAATCTTTTTGGATGCAACGACTCCAGACTATGCAGTGATTAGTTGCGGGAAAAATAATAGTTATGGACATCCACACAAGGAGACAATAGAGTTTTTAAATAATTATGAGGTAGAGATACTTCGAAATGATGAATCTGGAACCATCCTGGTGGAAACCGATGGTGAGAATCTGATTTGGACAATGGAGAACGAATAAGAAAAATAGATAAGGGGGATAGAAATGACTTACATCGAATTTTTTGACAAAACATCCGTGGAGAATATCTGTGCATGTCTGGCAATGACTCCAGATGAAGTGGTATTAGTAGGGGATAATGCGAAAGCAATGCAACGTCACATTGAAAACTATAAGGAAATTTTCAAAGACAGAGGAAAGGAAATAGATTTTTCTTATAAAAAAGTTTCTCGGTGGAAAACAGATGAGGTAGTAGCAGTTCTGACCAAAATTGTAGAAGAACATAAAGATTGTGTATTTGGTATTACTGGTGGAGATGAGATAGTCTTGTTTGCACTGGGAATTATTTATGAGAGAAGCGAAGGAAAAAATATTCAAGTGCATAGAATTAGCATCCAGAATAACAGAATCTATGATTGTGATATGGATGGAAAGGTTATCGATCATCAAAATCCAAAACTATCTGTTGAAGAAAATATTCGCATTTATGGTGGAGAAGTCGTAAAAAGAATGAAAAATGGCAAGAGAATAGATATTTGGGATATGAATGCGGCATTTAAGACAGAAATTGAAGAAATGTGGACGATTTGTAAAGAGGATCCTAAGTCATGGAATATTCAAATGGGAGTATTTGAAACAATTGGAAAAGTGGGAAGCACTAGTGAAGATGGAATGACGGTAACTGCAAGCCTTGCAGAAATAAAAAAATATTATAAGGAAAATACGGGCTACTATTCGGTAAAGGATGATTTGATTGAAAAATTAAAAAACAAAAATCTCATTAGTGAATTTGAAGAGAACGATGATATTGTTACTGTAACATATAAAAACACGCAGGTGAAAAGGTGTCTGACTAAGGCAGGACAGGCCTTGGAGATGAAGATATATATGATTGCTAGAGAACTGAGGGATGAGGAAGATCAGCTACTTTATAACGATGTCATGAATGGTGTGGAAATTGACTGGGATGGAGAGGATGTTGGAAATGATAAACTTAATGCAAATACCATGAATGAGATTGATGTGTTATTAATGCACGATATGGTTCCGGTATTTGTCTCCTGCAAGAATGGTGCCGTGAAAGCAGAAGAGTTATATAAGCTGAATACAGTGGCAGAACGATTTGGTGGTAAATATGCGAAGAAGATACTGGTTTCCAGCATGTTACCAAATTTGGAAAATGAAGAAAGTTTTAAGAAACGCGCACAAGATATGCATATCCATGTTATTACAGGTCATACCTTGATGAACGATGTGGCATTAACAAAATCTTTAAGACATTTGTGGATGTAAATAAAAAACTATGCTCTACATAGCGGTTATGTAGAGCATAGTTTTTTGCTATACGGCCAAATCCATCTGCTGTACAGTACCTGTGGTACCATCTTCATAGAGGAATAGGCCAGTTTTTCGAATGACTGCATTGGTTTCATTTTCTGCATTTTTCAGAGAAAATTCTGTGTCTTCATAGCCTAAATAGATGGCGCCTAAACCGGCTTCTTTTAAGTCCATGAGGGTGGACTCCCCATTTTCATCCATGGTCCAGATTTTTAATTTCTGGAAAATGGAATCTGCTTCATCAATCCATCCGTTGCCATCTTCATCATAAGCTAGTAAATCCTTGAAACCATTTCCGCTGGCGGTGCCAAAGAGTTCGCTGCCATCATTTACAATGCCATCTCCATTGTGATCCAATGCTAAATAACCGCTATTGGAATCTAACATAGAGATTTCGTCTTTGATACCATCTGCATCCACATCAAAGAAGAATTTTTGGTCGGATACACTAGCGACATTGGTGTTTAGGTTAATTACCAAAGGGTCACAGAGGCGTGGCTGTCCAAAGTCACAGGATTCTTCTGCCATTTTGGTAAAGGAACGGGACATTTCCAAACTAATGTTAAAAGAAAGGTTTCGGCCATCTGCAGTAACAGCGGTACCTGTCGTGTTAAAACAGGTGGTTTCTCTTTCGGCACAGTAGTAGAAAGAGTAGTGGCTTCCACCAGAACCTAGATTCTGTCCTAAAGATAGAGCCTCTAGCGTTACAGGATTGGTAGCACTGGCTTCCGCAGGTGTAGTGGTGCGGGCGATGGAGTTTGTACCCTTGACATATCGCCCATCATCTCCAAACAAAATTTGTAGGAGATAGTCTAAACATTTTTGTTTCATGTCGCGAACCATTTCCAAACGTTCCTGTACAGTTGGAATACTGCTGGTTTCTAATGGTTTGAAACGAGCAAGTATATCCTGTAAAGTTTGGTCGATTGCAGAGTATTCTTCACTAGATGACTCCGTTGGTATTTCTTCGTCAGTAGTGCGGAATTCTGAGGTGTTTGATAAATTTAATGGATTGTCATTTAAGGCACCATTATAAGAACTTGTGGCAATATCTATTTGCATGACATTGCTGCAAGCCTGGGTAAAAGACGTACCAGTGGCATTGTCCCATTCGCTATGCTCGATATAGCTGGATTGGGTGGACTGGTAGCGTCTGCTGGCACTTGTGCCAATGGAACTACTTTGAATTATCAAGATATCATCCCTTTCTATAGGACGGTACCTATTCTTTTACTCGGACTCCTTTCGTTGGAAAAGAAAAAGGATGTCAATCTGTGAGAAAATTCCTTTTCCTAACAGAGTGCCATCCCTGGTCTGTCCAAAATTTTGTATTTTTAGGTTGGATCCATAACCTATGTATACTATATATCGGTGTTTTTCTGAAAAAGTTTAATTTTTTTAAAAAAAATCAATTTTTTCTCAATTAATCTATGGTATAATAGCGCAAGATAATTTGTAGAAAGTGATAAAAGGAAATAGGTATGAGTCTTACGAAAGAAGTTTATCAAGCATATTGTGATATTTTAAAAGAAGAATTGCGTTTGGCTATGGGATGTACAGAGCCAATTGCGATTGCATATAGTGCGTCTATTGCCCGCAGTTATTTGACCGCGGAGCCAACGGAGATTTTGATAGGTCTTAGTGGAAATATTATAAAAAATACAAAGAGCGTAGTTGTACCTGCGACAGGTGGTATGCATGGTATCCCAGCGGCTGTAGCAGCAGGTACTATTGCAAACAAACCAGAATTGGTATTGGAGGTACTTTCTTCTTTGACAGAAGCCGATGTGCCAAAAATGGAAGCACTTATTAAGGAATGTCCGATTACAGTAAGAGAATTGGATACTACACATATTTTTGAAATTTTGATTCAGATGAAAAATGCATCGGAAGAGGTAAAGGTGCGTCTGTTGGATCGTCATACAAATTTGGTGTATGTTGAGAAAAATGATGAGGTTCTAGTTCGAAATGAGGCAGAAGAAGAGGATGGTGGAATCAAGACAGACCGTACCCTTCTTACAGTAGAAAATATTGTAAACTTTGTTAATGAAGTAGATTTGGATGATGTACGAGAATTGTTAGAACGTCAAATTAACTGTAATATGGCGATTGCAGAAGAAGGCATGAAAAATAACTACGGTGCTTGTATCGGAAAAGTAATTTATAAAAATGGAAATTGTTCATTGGCTGATAAAGCCAGAGCCTATGCAGCAGCAGGTTCTGATGCCCGTATGAATGGATGTGAGATGCCAGTATGCATTATTTCTGGTAGTGGAAATCAAGGTATGACAGCGTCTATTCCTGTGGTAATTTATGCGAGAGAAATGGGAAAAACAGAAGAGGAAATGCTTCGTGCTGTACTTTTATCCGATTTGATTACTACACATTTGAAAACAGGCATCGGTTGTCTTTCCGCATATTGTGGTGCAATCAGTGCCGGTTGTGGAGCAGGAGCAGGTATTGCATATCTTCATGGAGGCGGCTTCAAAGAAATCGCACACACTATAGTAAACTCTTTGGCCATTCTTTCAGGAACGATTTGTGATGGCGCAAAGTCTTCTTGTGCAGCAAAAATTGCTATGGCGGTGGAAAGCGGTATCCTTGGCTACGAGATGTACAAGAATGGACAGCAATTCTATGGTGGTGATGGAATTATCACAAAGGGTGTAGAGAACACCATTGCGAATGTAGGACAGTTAGCAAGAGAAGGTATGGCTGGAACCGACAAAGAGATTATAAAGATTATGTTAGAGTAATTACTAAGTAAATATAGGTTTTATAGGGACTGCTCGGTTGTGAGCGGTCCCTTTTTTATCCTACAGAAGTGAGAATGGCTATTTCGTATTATTTAGAAAACTTTTTCTAGGCCAAATCGTAACCTAGTGTTCTTCCAACCATTTTATTGCATTATATGCATATACCGCCGCACCATACTGCAATGCGTTTTCATCAAACATTACTTTTGGATGATGCTGTGGATAGATATAGCCATCCGTAGCCTTTCCTCCAGCCAGAGCCAGCATGATGGAAGGTACTTCCTGACTAAAATATGCGAAATCTTCGGAACCTGTTGCTTTGGTAGCTTTTCTTCCACCAGTATTTGCTGCGGAAGCCATAGCGGTTAAGTCTGCCTGACTAAATGCCATGTATGGTCCTAAAAGTTCCTTAGTGTATTTAGTAACTTCTTTTGAGAGTGCATCATTATTCAGAAGGGTAGGACATCCGCTAGTGAATTTTAGTTCTGCGGTGGCACGATAGGAAGTTGCGATACCTGTGATGATTTCTTCCATACGTTGTTTTAAATAGGCACGTGTTTCTTCGTCATAGGTTCGAATGGTTCCGCCCATAGTAGCAGTATCTGGAATAGCATTGGATGCAGCACCAGCGTGGATGGTTCCAATGGTAAGAACTGCTTCATCTGCCATGGATAATTCTCGAGCATGAATTTCTTGTAGTGCCATAATGATATGAGCGGCTACGGTGATAGGGTCCACACCCATCTGAGGCATAGAGCCGTGGCAGCCTTTTCCCTGAATATGGATTTCGAAATAGTCAGCGGCTGGAGCACTAACACCACCATCACAAACGATAACAGAGCCTGTCTCAAAAGGCATGCCTGCTGTGATGTGAAGCATAAGCGCTGCATCAGGAGTGGTATCACGAAGTACACCGGCTTCAATCATGTCTTTTGCGCCTTCAAAGGTTTCTTCGGAAGGCTGGAACAGTAAAATGATGCGTCCATTAATTTCATTTTCCATTTCTTTTAATATCTGGGCTGCACCAAGGAGCATAGAGGTGTGGGTATCATGTCCACAGGCATGCATGGAGCCATTGGTGGAAGGAAAGTCAATTTCTGCTTCTTCCTGAATTGGTAAAGCATCCATATCTGCGCGAAGTAGAAATGTTTTGCCCTTGCTGGCATCTCCACAGGATGCAATAAGTCCGCATTTTCCATAAGCATTTGGAGCGTACCCCATTTGTACTAATTGATCGTAAACATATTGGTAGGTTTCCTGTAAATCAAATCCAACACCAGGATGTGTGTGAAGGAAGCGACGATGTGCTACCAGTTTTTCTTGTATTGATTTTGCTTTTTCTAAGATGTTTGATTGCATCATATATCCTCCTCATTTCCATTCATATAGAAATTGTACCCCAAAAGTCGTATCTTTACCATATGCTTTCTCTCCTTAACTTGATTTTTTCAGTCTTTTTTATTATCTTATTAGTAAGAAAGTATTTGATAGAGAGAGGGCAATGTTTTGGAAAAACAAAATACACATTATTATGAACATTTGTCAGAATTATTTCCAACCATAAGCGCAGCTTCTTCGGAGATCATTAATCTTCAGGCGCTTTTACAATTGCCAAAAGGAACGGAACATTTCCTGTCGGATATTCACGGGGAATATGATGCATTTTCTCACGTGCTTCGAAATGGCTCTGGAGCAGTTCGAAAGAAGATAGATGATGTATTTGGTCGTACATTAAGTGCGACAGATAAGACGGCTCTTGCTATTCTTATTTATTATCCGCAGAAAAAGATTTCTTTAATCAAACAGACGGAAATTGATATGGATAATTGGTATAAAACCACATTGTATCGTTTGATTGAAGTATGCAAAATTGTTTCATCAAAATACACGCGCTCAAAACTTCGCAAGGCATTACCAGAGGACTATGCTTATATTATCGAAGAATTAATTACGGAAAAACAGGAAGTACAGAATAAAGAAGCTTATTATGAATCTATTATCAATACGGTTGTAGAATTGGGTCAGGCAGAACGATTTATTGTGGCATTGGCAAATGTTATCAAAAGGCTGGTTATCGACCATCTACATATATTGGGAGATATCTATGACCGAGGACCAGCACCACATAAAATCATGGATGAACTGTGTGAGTATCATTCTGTAGATATACAGTGGGGAAATCACGACATTGTGTGGATGGGAGCATCCAAAGGGCATTTGGCTTGTATTGCTGCGGTTATTCGTAGTAGCATTCGATATGGAAATCTGGATCTTTTGGAAGAAGGATATGGTATTAATATGCTGCCACTGGCGACCCTTGCCATGAAGGTATATGAGGATGATTCATGTGAGCGATTTGTACAAAAAGATAGCACCAATACTTCTACAAGAATTGAAAATGATTTGGTGCGAAAAATGCACAAGGCAATTGCCGTTATTCGTTTTAAACTGGATGGTCAGTTGATTCAGAAATATCCTGAATTTGGCATGGATGAGCAATGTCGTCTTCATCATATCGACTTTGAAAAAGGTACAGTTACGGTTGAAGGAAAAGAATACAAAATGGAAGATATGCATCTGCCAACCATAGATCCAGAGCATCCTTATGAATTAACGGAGGATGAAATGGAGGTTATGATGCGTTTGAAAACTTCCTTCCGTCATTGTGAAAAATTGCAAAAGCATGTGGAGTTTTTATTAAAGCATGGCAGCCTTTATAAGATTTATAATGGAAATCTGTTGTACCATGGTTGTGTTCCAATGAATGAAGATGGTAGTTTTACAAAGGTGAATGTATTTGGAACAGAATACAGTGGGAAAGCACTATATGACGTGCTAGAGTCTTATGTGCGTAAAGGTTTTTTTGCGAAAGAAAAAGAAGAACGTGAAAGAGGCAGGGATTTGATGTGGTATCTTTGGACTGCACCAAATTCACCGATTTATGGACGTCATAAAATGGCCACCTTTGAACGTTATTTTGTAGATGATGCGGAATTACGAGAAGAAAATAATAACGACTATTATCGCCTGATTAATAAACCAGAAATTTCAAAAAAGATTTTAAATGAGTTTGGACTTACTGGTAAGCATGTGCATATTATAAATGGTCATGTGCCTGTTCGATTAAAAGAGGGCGAAAAACCAGTAAAGAGCAGGGGAAAAGTGATTGTGATCGATGGTGGTTTTTCAAAAACCTATCAAAGAGAAACTGGGATTGCCGGCTATACCTTAACCTATAATTCTCATGGTTTGACACTTTCTGCCCACGAGCCATTTGTTTCTGCTGATGAGGCTGTACGAAAAGAGATGGATATTGTGTCTAACTTTGAGGTCATTGAGTATGCGGATCGACGAGTGCTTGTGGGAGACACGGATTATGGGAAAAAGATGGAACGACGGATTGGAGATCTGAAGGAACTCATAAAACTGTACCAGTCGGGGGAGATGGCGGAGCGAGATTCCAGCCGTAAAAAACGTTAAGAGGATTTCTATTTATAAAATTTAGAATAAGAGAGAAGTATTATGTATAATATTGATGGATTTTTATTTGAAGATGAAGCAACTGCTGAACTTGCGAAGAAAGAAGAAGAAGGGATTCGTTTTATCAAAGAGCGTACTGCGTTGGATAATCCAGAGGTGGCTCTAAAACTATATAAAAAACTTTTGGAACAGAATCTGTTCGTAACACCTGTTGGTGTACGTTTTATGGTAGAACTTCAGAATATTCTTTTGGGATCACCATATATTGCACGAGAGGATATTCCACCGATTAAAGTATCTACGATGGTAATAAAAAAAGAAGTATCACCAGATGAAGCAGAAACTGGAAAGGGACCAGTTGCAAAAGTGAAGAAGGTTACCAAAAAGGTAGATGATAAAGTAGAGGGAAATTATAAAAAGCCTTTCTATGTGGCAGTATTTTTTGCTATTGTATTTGCTTTGTCAGTGGTTGGAATGTTTGTTATCACAAAAGTAAGTGGTAATAATGTGAATATTTTGAATTACCGAAATGAAATTTTAGATGAGTATTCCACTTGGGAGGCTGAACTGCAGGAGAAAGAAGCAGAGTTGAAAGCGTGGGAGGCTGAACTAGAGAGCAGAGATAAATAGTATTATTTTCTAAGAATGGTTGTACAAATTTACAAAATATGATACGATAAGTAGAGTATTTTTGAAGGAAAATTTTAGGTGAAGATATGAAGAGATATAAGATAATTTTATTTGTTTGTATCGCTGCTTGTTCCTTATTGTTGGGAGGTTGTGGGGACGAATTACACGAACTGACCGCAGAGGAAGAGGACTTAATCGTTCACTATGCTGCATATGTGGTAGCAAAACATAATATTCAGCAGAAGGATGGGGCGTCGGGAGTTGTTATTTCGGAGACAGAAACTCAAGATACCGAGAGTGTAGAGGAAATTGAGGATACGCAGATTGTAGAAGGTACAGAAACTGGAGAAGGTGGTTCTGGAGAAACTGCAATAGTGGATGGTGGTACGGTCTCATTGTCAGATGCGATTGGGCATGGAAGCGATATAACAGTTACCTATGCGGGTAGTTATGTGGCGGATAATTACATAGAGGGTTCTGCATATTCTGTAGATGCTTCAGCAGGAAAGACATATTACATTATGAAGTTTACACTTACCAATACTACGCAGGCAGATGTGATTGTAGATAATGTGACAAAGAGTCTTGGGTTTAAACTGAATTCTGGGGATTTAAGTGTAAAATCAGAGGTTACTTTTCTTATGACGGATTTTTCTACTTATTATGGAACCATTCCAGCGGGGCAGTCAGTAGAGACGATTCTGTTGTTTGAGGTTCCTGAGAGTGATGCAGAAAGCATTTTGGAGCCAAATTTACAGATTATTATCGACAATGAAACTAAAAATGTAAAATTATAAAAAAATTATAAAAAAATTATACAAATTGTTGTATATTATGTTATAATGTGACATATATAGATGATTTTGGGAGGGAAACTATGGAT
>CAZDAP010000006.1:0-19255 GCA_964503585.1 uncultured Lachnobacterium sp.
TAAAGGAAAAAGGCGATGATATTGTTTTCCTTCGAAAAATTATTAAAGGCGGTGCTGATAAGAGTTATGGTATTCAGGTAGCAAAACTGGCTGGATTACCAGATTCCGTAATCGAGCGTGCAAAAGAAATTGTAAATGAATTGATTGCAAATGATATTACAGAAGTTGTTCGTAATATTTCTGTAGATCAATCTTCAAAAAAACGGAAAAATAAACCTCTAGATGAAGTTGATTTAACACAGATGTCATTATTTGACACCATTAGTGACGAAGATATCATAGAGGAACTTCGCAATGTGGATATTGGTAATTTAACACCATTAGAAGCATTAAATAAACTTTATGAATTGCAAAACAAAGTAAAAAACCGCTGGTAAAACTTATTTGAAATTAGAAGGGATTTTATATGTCCAAAATTGCATTACTTACACAAGATACAATTGATAAAATTGCTGCAGGTGAAGTAGTAGAACGTCCTAGTTCTGTTGTAAAAGAATTAGTTGAAAATGCTATTGACGCAAAAGCCACAGCTATAACCATTGAAATAAAAGAGGGTGGTATTAGTTTTATTCGTATTTCTGATAATGGATGTGGTATTGATAAATCAGAAGTACCATTGGCTTTTTTGCGTCATTCCACCAGTAAAATTCGAAGTGTAGAAGATTTACTTAGCGTTTCTTCTTTGGGATTCCGTGGAGAGGCTCTATCCAGTATTTCTGCAGTTTCCAGAGTGGAATTAATCACAAAAACACCTGATTCTTTAACAGGCGTACGTTATCAAATAGAGGGCTCAAAAGAGATTGCATTTGAAGAAATAGGTGCTCCAGACGGAACAACTTTTATTGTAAAAGATTTGTTTTATAATACACCAGCCAGAAAGAAATTCTTAAAATCTGCACAGACAGAAGGTTCTTATATTGCAGATATGGTAGAAAAATTAGCTTTGTCTCATCCAGATATTTCTTTTAAATTTATTCAGAACAATCAGACGAAGCTACATACATCTGGTAATGATAATATCAAAGATTTGATTTATCATGTGTTTGGCAGAGAAATTTCTAGTTCTGTTTTACCTGTAAATTTGGAAAATGAATTATTTTCCGTTAGAGGGTTTATTGGAAAACCTGTAATTACACGAGGAAATAGGAACTTTGAGATTTATTTTATCAATGGAAGATATATTAAAAGTCAACTTTTATCAAAGGCGATTGAAGAAGCATATAAGAGTTTTCTTATGCAGCATCAGTATCCATTCTGTGTACTTTACTTTACCTTTAAAGGAGAAAGTCTGGATGTAAACGTACACCCTACCAAAATGGAACTTCGCTTTGATAATAACCAAGAGGTCTATCAGTATTTATGTGATGGCTTATATGAAGTCCTTTCTCATAAAGAAATGATACCAGAAGTGCCTGTATCCGAAGAAAAGAAAATTTCTGTTGTAAGAGAGTATAAGGAATCTATTCCGGAACCTTTTGAAGGTCGAAGATTGAATCAGATTCGTGAGAGTGTAAGCAAAGATAGTCCATATGAGGTTAGATATCCTTCTTACGCAAGAGATTCTCAGACGAAAATCAGTGAAAAGCCTGCATATCATACAGATATTATGAAACGTATGATGGATGCAGAAGAAAGTATTTCTTCAGAACAAGCAAATACTGTGACTGATATGAAATATGAGAATATTACACTGGAATCTCTCAGTAACGAGTTCTTAACCAAGGATGCTAAGAAAAAACATCGTATCATTGGACAGTTATTTAAGACCTATTGGCTAGTAGAATTTGAAGATAAGTTATTTATTGTAGACCAGCATGCGGCGCATGAAAAAGTATTGTATGAACGTACAATGGCTACTTTAAAAGAGAAAGAATATACATCTCAAACCATTAGTCCGCCAATTATTCTGAGTCTGGATGCCAATGAGATTTTAATGCTGGAAAAATATAAGTCTCAGATTGAAAAAATGGGATATGAAGTGGAGAGTTTTGGTGGAAAAGAATATATGATTAGTGCTATTCCAGCAAACTTATTCCATGTAGATATGAAAGATTTATTTATTGAAATGCTGGATGATTTTTCAAATCTTTCTGGTCGCGAAACTCCAGAACTGATTTTAGAAAAAGTTGCTTCCATGTCCTGTAAAGCTGCTGTAAAAGGAAATCAAACATTAAGTTTTAGTGAATTTGATGCCTTAGTAGAAGAACTTTTAACACTGGATAATCCATATAATTGTCCACACGGAAGACCTACCATCATTTCCATGACAAAATATGAAATTGAAAAGAAATTTAAGAGGATCATCTAATGACAAAGAAGCCAATGATTATTTTATCAGGCCCAACTGCTGTTGGAAAAACTGCGCTTTCCATTGAATTAGCAAAACGAGTAAATGGAGCGATTATTTCCGCAGACTCTATGCAGGTTTACAAATATATGGATATTGGATCTGCAAAGATTATGCCTGAAGAAATGTGTGGCGTAAAGCATTATCTTATCGATGCACTTATGCCTGAAGACGAATTTAATATTGTAGTATTTCAAAAGATGGCAAAAGAAGCTTTAGAAGAAATCTATGCCAATGGTCAAATCCCAATTATTGCTGGAGGAACAGGGTTTTATATTCAGGCTCTATTGTATGATATTGATTTTGAAAATCAGGATACAAACGAAGCCTATAGAGCAGAATTAGAACAAATCGCAAAAGAACAGGGAAATGAAGTATTACATAACCAGTTAAAGGAAGTAGACCCTGTTTCCGCAGAAAAAATCCATGCTAATAATGTAAAACGCGTTATTCGTGCATTAGAATTTTATCATTTAACAGGAAAACCGATTTCTGAACATAATGAAGCAGAACACCAAAAAGAATCTCCATATAATTTTGCATATTTTGTATTAACAGATGAAAGAGAGAATCTCTACAAACGTATTGATATGCGTGTGGATATTATGTTAGAAAATGGGCTTTTAAATGAAGTTCAAAAACTAAAAGATATGGGTTATCATAGAGATATGGTATCCATGCAGGGACTTGGTTACAAAGAAATCTTAGATTATTTCGATGGTAAGTGTACTTTGGAAGAGGCCATCTATATCTTAAAACGAGAAACTAGACATTTTGCGAAACGTCAACTTACCTGGTTCCGTAGGGAAAAAGATGTAATCTGGATGGATAAGTCCAAATTTAATTATGATGAAAAGGCTGTATTAGAAGAAATGTGCAGCATTTTAAATACAAAGGGAATAACAAAGGAGTAATCATGAATCAGCATTTATTAGAACAGTATAAACAATTAGGATTATCGGATACTGTAATTGCATTTGGAAATAAAATTGAAGAAGAATTAAAACCTAGATTCGAAGCAATTGATGCAACCGCTGAAATGAACCAATTAAAGGTACTTGCTGCAATGCAGAAAAATAGAGTAAGCGCAGAGTGTTTTAACCAAACATCCGGTTATGGATATAATGATATGGGCCGTGATACTTTGGAACAGGTCTATGCAGATACCTTTAAAGGGGAAGATGCACTGGTACGCCCACAGATTACCTGTGGAACCCATGCATTAGCGCTGGCCCTTATGTCGAACCTTCGACCAGGAGATGAGTTGTTATCACCAGTTGGCAAACCATATGACACATTAGAAGAAGTCATCGGTATACGTCCTTCCAAAGGCTCACTTGCAGAATATGGCATTACATATGCTCAGGTAGATTTATTACCAGATGGTGGATTTGATTGGGATGGCATCAAAAATGCAATCAATGAAAAAACAAAATTGGTAACCATTCAACGCTCTAAAGGCTATGCAACCAGACCAACACTTTCTGTAGATCGTATTGGTGAATTAATAACATTCATTAAAAACATCAAACCTGATGTAATTTGCATGGTCGATAACTGTTACGGTGAATTTGTAGAAGAAAAAGAACCATTGGAAGTGGGCGCAGACATGATAGTAGGTTCTTTAATAAAAAATCCAGGTGGTGGACTTGCTCCAATTGGTGGATATATCTGTGGGAAAAAAGAATGTGTGGAAAACGCCGCTTATAGACTTACTTCTCCAGGTCTTGGAAAAGAAGTAGGTGCTTCCTTAGGTGTTATTCAAAGTTTTTATCAAGGATTCTTCCTTGCGCCAACAGTAACTGCTGGCGCATTAAAAGGTGCTATCTTTGCAGCAAATATCTATGAAAAATTAGGATATAAAGTGGTACCAAATAGTACCGAAAGCCGACACGATATCATACAAGCTGTTGAGTTTGGAAACAGAGATGCTATGATTTCCTTCTGTGAAGGTATTCAGGCTGCCGCACCTGTAGATAGTTATGTCACACCAGAACCATGGGCAATGCCTGGTTATGACAGTGATGTTATTATGGCGGCTGGAGCATTTGTACAAGGTTCATCCATTGAATTATCTGCAGACGGACCAGTAAAAGAGCCTTATGCAGTATATTTCCAAGGTGGACTTACCTGGTATCATGCAAAACTTGGAATATTAATGAGTTTACAAAAACTTTATGAGCGTAACCTTGTAGAGCTAGATAAAATTATGTTATAATAAAATGATTCAAAATTTGTTTTGGCGTGCATTTTCACGGAGAGCAGAAAGGAAACTATGTCAAAACATTTTACAATGAAAAATCTACCTGAATCGGAAAGACCATATGAAAAATTCCTGGCACATGGAATCGATAGTCTGTCAGATGCAGAACTTTTGGCAATTATATTAAAAACAGGAACCAGAGATGAAAATTCTGTTGATATTGCCAGAAAACTTTTGCAGGGAAATCATAATAATTTACTTAATTTATATGATTTATCTTACCATGATTTATTGCACTATCCAGGAATTGGACAGGTAAAGGCTACACAGTTAAAAGCCGTTGCGGAATTATCTAAACGAATAGCTAAAACCAATAGCGGCTATACTTTACAAATGGATACACCATCCTCCATTGCCGCATATTATATGGAACAGTTAAGACATTCCAAAGAGGAGTTTCTTGTTTGTGCTTTTTTCGATTCAAAATGTAATTTTTTAGGAGATGTGACCATTTCTAAAGGTAGTGTTAATTATGCTTACGTTTCACCACGCGACATTTTTCGACATGCCTTTGATTTCGAAGCAGTACTATTTGTTTTGCTTCATAATCATCCCAGTGGAGACCCTAATCCAAGCGATGATGATTTGCAAATTACTTATCGCATTGGAAAAGGCGCACAGATTCTAGAATTACAATTAGCAGACCATATTATCATAGGGGATAATAAATATTACAGCTTTAAAGAAAACGGAAAACTACTAATATAACGCGAGAAAAGGGGAGAGCTACAATGAACGATAATATTTATGGAATTGATCTTGGAACCTGTAACTTTAAAGTATTTAACAAAGCTACTGGCAAGATTATGAAAGAAAAGAATACCGTTGCCATTATTAACAAAAATCAAATTTATGCATATGGAGATGATGCATATGCAATGTATGAAAAAGCACCTGAATCTATTCAGGTAATTTTCCCTGTAGTAAGTGGTGTTATTGCTGATTATAATTTCCTTCAGACAATGATTATCACTTTCTTGGAAGAAAAAATGAAAAGTAAACTACGTGGTTCAGAATTTATTGTAGCTGTACCAACAGATATTACAGATGTAGAAAAAAGAGCATTCTATGATATGTTTTACAAAAATAAAACTCGTCCAAAGAGCATTCTTTTATGCGAAAAACCAATCGCTGATGCCGTAGGACTCGGTTTAGATGTAAACCAGCCAACAGGTGTTATGATTGTTGATATGGGAGCAGACACGACAGAAATCTCTGTTATTTCATTAGGTGGTCTTGTACTTAGTGAACTGCTTCACTTTGGTGGAAATCGTTTGGATGAAAATATCATCAGTTATATGAGAAATGAATATAATTTAGTAATTGGTCAGAAAACCGCAAAATCCATCAAAGAAACTATCGGCTCTGGTTTACCAGGACGTACAGAAACAATGCAAATTGTAGGTCGCGATTTAGTAAGCGGTCTTCCTATCGAAATGGAAGTAAATGCATCTGATGCATATGAAGCTATGAAAAAGACATTAGAATCCATTTGCACTTCCATCAAAATGATATTAGAAAGAACTCCACCTGAACTTGCAAAAGATATTATCCATGCAGGTATTTATATTACAGGCGGTGGTTCCATGATTCATAACTTAGACAAATTATTTGAAGAAATCACTAATATCAAAGTAAATACCACAGATGCACCAGAAGAAAGTGCAGTTCGTGGATTGGTTAAAATTGTATCTGATTCAAAATATAGAAAATTACCATTTACTATGAAAAAATAACGAGGCATTATGAAAAAAGTTCGTAAAGGTAAAAAAAGACAACTTCATACAAAATATATGTTAATGATTCTGACAGCAATTTGTCTTGTAACAATTTTTGCAAGTCTTGTATTCAATTTAAAAGGTGGTCCTTTGAATGCAATTGCAGGATATATCTTTATTCCAATGCAACAGGGTATTAATAACACTGGTGAGTGGATTTTTGATACAACCAATGATTTCCGAACTCTTTCAGATGTTTTGGATGAAAATGAAAGATTACAGGCACAGGTAGACGAATTAACCGTTCAGTTAACAAATTCTAAATTAGATAGTTATGAATTGGAAAATTTGCGAGAATTGTTGGAATTGGATGAAAAATATCCTACTTATGAAAAAGTTGCTGCAAGCGTTATTGCAAAGGATAGTGGAAACTGGTTTTCTACCTTTACAATTAATCGTGGATCAAATCATGGACTAGAACCCGGCATGAACGTTATTGCCGGCAGTGGTCTTGTGGGAATTATAACAGACGTAGGTCCTAACTATGCAAAGGTTCGCAGTATCATTGATGATTCTAGCAATGTAAGTGCTATGAATCCAAGTACAGGCGATAACTTCATCGTTAGTGGCGATTTAAAAAACATGAATAAATCTATGACCATATCGTTTTCTGGACTTCGTGATCCAGACAATGAAATTAATGTGGGAGATCCTGTTGTAACTTCCTATGTTTCCGACCAGTATCATCAGGGAATTTTGATTGGTTATATTGCATCTATCGAAGATGGTGCCAATAATTTAACAAAAATTGGAACGATTACCCCTGTTGTAGATTTTGAGCACTTAGAGGAAGTATTTGTTATTACAAAAGTAAAGGATACTGGTAACGATACAACGGTTACTGACGAAACAGAAACGCAGGAATAAATTAGGAGTAGAAGATGGCAAGGAAAATTGTATTATTTATTGTTATTTCCATATGCTTTGTATTACAAACCACAACATTCCAGGCTCTTTCTTTTGCAAATATTGCACCAAATCTTATGATTATCATTGTTTCATCCTTCGGTTTGATGCGTGGAAGAAAAGAGGGTATGTATATTGGTTTTATTTGTGGACTTCTTATAGACATTTTTTGCGGTTTTTATCTAGGAATTTATGCTTTATTGTATATGTATGTCGGATATATAAATGGTTTCTTCCGTAAACGTTTTTATCCAGAAGATATTAAGCAGCCTTTATTTTTAGTATCTGCCAGTGACATTATTTCAAATTTGATTATTTATATAGTGTTATTTCTTACACGAAACAGATACGATTTTGGCTATTATTTATTGAATGTAATCATACCTGAATGGGTGTATACCATGGTTATTACTCTATTCTTGTACTACATTCTCTTAAAGATTAACCAGAAATTAGAAAGTTACGAGAAAAGGAGAGCGATAAAATTTGATTTATGATATTAAAGATTATTTAAATCGATTTTTTAAATCAAGGTTATATGTACTTGCAGCCGTGATGTTACTCCTTTTTGTCATCATTTTGGTTCGCATTTTTTCATTACAAATTATAAATGGACAAACCTATCAAGATAATTTTGTAATGAAGATAGAAAAAACCTTAACCAAAGAAGCAACACGTGGAAATATTTATGATTGTAATGGGAATCTTTTAGCTTATAATGAATTGGCTTATTCTGTTACCATATCAGATAGTGGTTCCTATAAAAATGATAGGGCCAAAAGTGAAGTACTAAATCCACAATTAGCGGAAATAGTACAAATGTTACATAAAAATGAAGAAACCTTATACAACGAATTTAAAATTAGTTACGAAGATGGTAATTATGAATTTACCGTAAGCGGAACTCAACTAAAACGTTTCCTGGCTGATGTATTTGGAGAATCATCTTATTCTGATCTAAGTTACAATGAAGAATATGGATTTAATCCAGCCACTGCCACTGCAAAACAGGTAATGGATTATTTAAAAGATTCCTTTTATATTGATGAATCTTATGATGAACAAACTGCTTATGAAGTAGTTTGTATCCGTTATTCAATGAAATCCACCACATATTCTCGATATAAACCAATCGTTATAGCGCAGGATGTATCGGACAAGACAGTCGCTTATGTGAATGAACATATCAACGAATATGAAGGTATTTCAATTGAAGAGGATATGATTCGAAAATATAATGACAGCGTATATTTTGCATCTTTGATTGGATATACAGGCAAAATTTCGGATTCAGAATATACAGAATTATTTGCCAAGGATTCATCCTATACAACGGATGATACAATTGGTAAATCTGGATTAGAGCAGTATTACGAAAGTTTTCTCCGTGGTTCCAATGGTGAACAAGTTGTTTACCTAGACACTATGGGACGTATTCAGGAGGTTGTTAGCAGTACAGAACCAGTTGCTGGCTGCGATTTATATCTTTCAATTGATGCTGATTTACAAAAATCCACTTATTTACTTTTAGAACAGGAAATTGCTGGTATCGTATATTCCAATATTCGAAGTGGTAACATCCCTATGGTCGATGTTTACTTTGCATTAATTGACAATAATGTAATTGATATACAACAATTTGATAATGAGGATGCTACTGAAACTGAAAAACTGGTATATGGAAACTTTCAGGTACAGTTAGCAGAAGCTACTGAGATGCTTTATTCTCAATTGTATGCTTCGAATCCACAAACCAACAACGAAATGTCTGATGAACTTTTGGATTATGTAACATATACCATTGATTTGTTAAAATCCGAAGAACTTTTAATAACATCAGCAATTGATACATCCGATTCCGTTTATATAAAATGGCGTGAAGGTGATTTAAGTCCAAAAGAATACTTAATGCATTGTATTTCAAATCAATGGATTGATATTAGTTTATTAGATGTAGATTCAAAATATGCAGATACTACAGAAGTATATGATGCATTATGTAAATTTATAATCGAAGAAGCTAATACAGATAAAGCATTTGCAAAATATGTATACAAATATATGGTTTCAAGGAACGAAATTACAGGTCAGCAGATTTGTATGATTCTTTTTGAACAGGGTGCATTGGACTATGATGATGATACCTATGCAAAAATTGCAAGTGGAAGTATCACACCATCCAGTTTCTTATTAGAAAAAATAAATAATATCGAAATCACCCCAGCTCAGTTAGCATTGGACCCATGTACCGGCTCTTGTATTATTACCGATGTTAATACCGGTGAAATCAAAGCTATGGTAAGTTACCCTGGCTATGATAATAATCGTCTTGCAAATGGGGTAGATGCAGAATATTATGCACTTTTAAATGAAGATAATTCAAATCCACAGTGGAACTATGCTACACAGGAAAAGACAGCACCTGGTTCAACTTTCAAAATGTTAACTGCAACAGCTGGACTTTCTGAAAATGTAATTACAACAACTACCGAAATCAACTGTACTGGTGTATTTACAGAAGTAGATAACCGACCAGAATGTTGGATTTATCCAAGTGGAACACATGGATTAGATAATATATCTGAAGCAATTCGAGATTCATGTAACTTGTATTTCTATACAACAGGTTATAATCTCAGTTTAAAAGATACAGGTACTTATAATGATGCAAATGGTATTACATATATTCAGAAATATGCATCTATCTTTGGTTTAGATGAGAAAACTGGTCTTGAAATTGCGGAATCCGAATCGACCATTGCTACGGAATACCCTGTAATGGCTGCAATCGGACAGAGTAATAACAATATTACAACAGCAGCATTATCCAGATATGTAACAGCTGTTTCAACGGGTAGGTTATACAATTACCAGTTGATGAATAAAATTGTAGATTGCGATGGAAACGTATTGGTAAATTATGAACCTACATACGAAGATATCAGTTCCACACTTTCAACTGACCAATGGAATTCTATTCGTTACGGTATGCGTCTTGTTTGCCAAGAGAATAGCAGTTTTAGTAATTTTGAGATTGCAGTAGCAGGTAAAACAGGTACTGCTCAGCAGATAAAATCAAGACCTAACCATGCCTTATTTGTTGGATATGCCCCTTACAATGATCCAGAAATATCTATAGCAACACGTATTGCTTATGGATACACATCTGGTAATGCCGCGGCTGTATCTAAAAATATCTTGTCTGTATACTTTGGACAACAGACATTGGATGATATTTTATCATTAAAAGCACAAGGAGCAAACAGTTCCTTAAGCAATACAATTACAGACTAACAGGAGGTTATTTTCATGGGTGAAACCATTGTTTTCACTTCAGGAAAAGGCGGTGTTGGCAAGACAACAACAATTGCCAACATTGGAGCAGGACTTTCACAGTTAGATAAAAAAGTCGTTATGTTAGATACTGACATGGGACTTCGAAATTTAGATGTTGTTATGGGTCTTGAAGATCAGATTAATTATAATCTTTTAGACCTTTTAGAAAATCGATGCAGATTAAATCAGGCTTTGATACGTGATAAACGTTTTCCAAATCTGTACATAATTCCTGCATCTCTAAAGGTACTTCCTTTAGGAAAATATGAAAAAGCATTTGAAATCCTTATGAACCATTTAAAAATGGAATTCGATTACTGCTTAATCGACTGTCCAGCAGGTATCGATCAGGGATTTCGCTTTGCAACATCTGTTGCTGACCGAGCAATACTTTTAACCACACCACATATTTCTGCAGTAAAGGATGCCAGCCGTGTGCTGCAACTTTTAAATGGAACAAGAATTCCAAAGGTGGAATTGATTATTAACGAATATGATGAAAAGCTGGTTCGAAAAAAATATATGCTCTCAAAAACAGATATTGCAGAACTTTTTGATATACCAATTTTAGGTACAATTCCACATGACAATAAAGTATTTATTAGTCAAAACAAAGGTATACCTGTAATTACTATGCGTTCCAAGGCAACCAGAGAATTTATGTATTTATCAGAACAAATGATAACAAATCTTAAATCAGAAGAAGAGGAGTTTATCTATGATATTTCATAAAGAAGATTCATCATCTATTGCAAAAGAACGTTTGAAATTAATGATGGAATCAGATACTTTAGAATACTCTGCCAGTGATATATCTCGATTAAAAAAAGAAATCTCTGCTTTGGTAAGCCGATATTTTGATATCTCTGCAGATATGTTTGAAGTAAAGATTACATTAAAACAAAATAAGAAAAGAGTTTAAAATGTTTAAACAGTACAAACTAAAGAATTTTCATTTTCAATTAATTTTATATATTTGTGCGTTAACTATTATAGGTATTTTTGTAATCGGAAGCGCAAGACCAGACTTACAGCCAAAACAGATTCTTGGTTTTGGTTTAGGACTTTGCCTTATGGTGGCAGTTGCACTTATTGATTATTCGTTTTTAATGAAGTTTCCGTGGATTTATTATGCTGCCATGATTATATTATTGGTCTTAACGGAATTGTTTGGCGTAAACGTAAATGGTGCACAACGATGGCTGGAAATCGTAGAAGACCAGATTCAGATTCAACCATCTGAGTTTGCAAAACTGGCCATTATCGCTTTTTTCGCTTACTTTTTTAGTAAATATGTTGAAAACCTAAATACACCTCGTATTTTGATTACATCTTTTGGATTCGTCGGTGTGCCACTTATATTTATTTTGAAGCAGCCAGACCTTTCAACAACAATTGTTACAGCAGTAATTTTCATTGCACTCTTGTTTATTGCGGGATTAAGTTATAAAATAATAGTGACGGTTTTAGCAATTATAATACCTGTATTTATTGTGTTTTTCACGTATGTTGTCCAACTTGCGAAATCCACAACCAGTGATATTCCATATCAGTTGGAACGTGTTATGGCTTGGCTTTATCCTAAGGATCCTCGATGGGCCAGCAAAGCGCTACAGCAGCAAAATTCCATCATGGCTATTGGCTCTGGACAGTTGTGGGGAAAAGGACTAAACAACTCAGAAGCGACATCTATGTTAAACACAAACTATATTCTGGAACCTCAAACAGACTTTATTTTTGCTGTTATAGGTGAAGAATTAGGTTTCTTTGGTTGTTTTATTATATTATTATTGTTGTTTTTAACTGTAGTAGAATGTATTATTATTGGTAGTAAAGCAAAAGATTTACAAGGAAAATTAATTTGTTGTGGTATGGCAACTTGGATTGGTTTTCAAAGTTTCGTAAATATTGCTGTTAATACGGGAGTATTCCCAAATACAGGTGTTCCATTGCCATTTGTTAGTTATGGACTTTCATCTGTAATTGCCATTTATATTGGCATGGGATTTGTTATAAACGTAGGATTACAACCGAAAAAGTATTAAGGAGGTTTGCTCACATGAATATTGGACTTGTTGCACATGATTCAAAGAAAAAATTAATGCAGAATTTTTGTATCGCTTACAGAGGAATTTTATCTAAGAATGAGCTGTATGCAACTGGTACAACAGGAAGATTAATTGAAGAAGTTGCTAATTTATCCATTCATAAATATCTTGCAGGACATTTAGGTGGTTCACAGCAGCTTGGTGCTCAGATTGAACACAATGAAATTGACTTAGTAATATTTTTAAGAGATCCATTACAGCCAAAATCACATGAACCTGATGTAAATAGCATTGTTAAGTTATGTGATGAACACAATATTCCATTAGCAACCAATCTTGCTACTGCAGAATTACTTATTAAATCATTAGATAGAGGAGATTTAGAGTGGCGTGAAATGTACAAGTAAATGTTTGCTATGTGTTATATGTATAATGGCGATTTTTGTTACTGGATGTGGAACTGAAGATACATTAGTAAATGAATATAATGCATATTCGTATGATCGCTCATTTACAAATACGGATGTAACAGTTAATGCCGATTATTTTGCAGATGAACTTTGCGTAACAAATGCTATCAACTTTGGCACAGAGGATACCTATGCAGAGGTAGCACAGGGCGCTGGTGTATTTAATGTATCAACTGGAGAAGTTTTATATAATCAAGATATTTTCAAACAACTATATCCAGCCAGTACAACCAAAATACTTACTGCATATGTTATTTTAAAAGATTGCACATTAACTGATGTAGTTACCATTAGTGCATCGGCTGTAGATCAGGCAGATGATTCTCAAACCTGTGGCTTCCAAGCAGGAGATAATGTTACTGTATTAGACTTACTATATGGACTAATGCTTCATAGTGGTAATGATGCTGCAGAGGCTTTGGCTGAATATCACTCTGGTAGTATTGAGGCATTTGCAGAGGTCATGACAGAAGAGGCTCATAAACTTGGAGCAACAAATAGTCAGTTTAAAAATCCTAGTGGTTTGCCTGATAAAGAACATTACACATCCGTATATGATATGTACTTGATTTTTAATGAAGCAATTAAAAATGAGACCTTTGTTGAAATTATAAATAGCGGTTCTCATCGTGCAGTATATACCAGTGCAGGTGGAAGTACTGTAGAAAAAACCTTTACAAACCATAGTCGCTATTATTTGGGAACTGTTGATACACCATATGGTTTTGAAATCATTGGCGGCAAAACAGGCACTACCTATGATGCTGGGTACTGTTTAGTTTTATATAGTAAAAACTCTGCTGGCGAGGATATCATCAGTATTGTTTTTAAAGCAGATGGTCCACATAATTTATATTTACTAATGAATGAAATTTTATCTAAGTTTGCGAATTAGTGATTGTATTTTATGTGCAAATGCTCTATAATTAGTTTAATAAGTAAAAATTTTTTAGATATTTTTACAAATATATATTTATGTATCAGGAGGACTTGCCATGATCGAAATCATATGTGGTGAAAAAGGAAAAGGGAAAACCAAAGAACTTTTAGGAAAGGTAAACGCATCTGTTCAGACAGCAAGTGGTAATGTTGTTTATTTAGATAAGAGCCAGAAACATATGTATGAATTGAACAACAAAGTTCGTCTTATTAATGTTATGGATTATCCAGTTTCTAACTGTGATGAATTTGTAGGATTTATCTGCGGAATTATCTCACAGGATAACGATCTTGAAGAAATGTATCTTGATAGCTTCCTTACAATTGCAGATGTAAATACAGATGACGAAATTACAAAAGCAATTGAAAAATTAGACGTTATCAGTGAAAAATTCAAAGTAAAATTCATCTTAAGTGTATCTAAAAACGAAGAAGATCTTCCAGCATGTGCTCAGGCTAAAGTTGCTATTTCTTTATAATTAGAATACATATACGCCCCGGTTATAAGCCGGGGCTTTCTTATATCCTTAATCAATCATATTGGAACGTATTCTTCCATAAAATGTGAGCATATAAATACCACTAAGACCTACTAGGGCATAAATAATTCGCGAAATCCAAGTCATATCCCCGAAAATGAAGGATACTAAGTCAAAGCGAAAGAATCCAATAAGTCCCCAGTTTACACATCCTATGATTGCTAAAGTTAAAAGAGTATTATCAAGCCATTTCATGAGTTTTTCCTCCTAAATTTTTTCATAGTATGCGTCGAAAGAAAGCGTTTTATACATGTTCAATTTGGTTGTATTTAAAAATAAATAATGTTACAATAAACTATGTATTGATTATTTTTGAGGTGAATTATTTTGTCAAAAAAGAAGAACATTGTTAAAGTAAGAAATGTTGGCAATTTTAATATCGGTGTTGTAATTTTTGTTATTATCATCATTTATGTTTTATTCAATATTTTTTCTTATTTTACAAAAACACATATAGCTGAATATCAGGTGCAACAGGGTACCATCGCATCCAATTATATATATCAGGGTATTATTGTCCGTGATGAAACAGTTGAGTATGCACAGAAAAACGGATACATTAATTATTATGTTAAAAATGCATCTAAGGTTTCTGTAACCGATGTGATTTATTCCATTGATACAGATGGAAGCATTGCCAAAAAGATATCAGAATCCGGTTTGGAATCCAGTGCTGTCACTGCAGAGACTTTGTCATCAATCTCAACTGAAATTGATAGCTTTGTGAGTGATTATAATTCAAATCAATTTTCAGAGAGTTATACGTTTTTTAATAATTTAAATACTGAAATTACACAAGATATCAATTTAAATACATTATCAACTTTATCTTCACAGGTTGCATCAGCGGAAAGTAATCAGACATTTTATCGAATGACTTCTCCAGAGGATGGAATCATTGTATATGAGGTAGATGGATTTGAGGATTATTCCATCGATGATGTTATTTCTTCTAACATTAATTATAACAGTTATAAAGAACAATATTTATTTGCAAATGAAGAAGTAAACACAGGTGATCCAGTATATAAACGTATCAACAGCGAATATTGGAACATCATTATTCCTATTGATGAAGAACTTGCAAAAATTCTTAATGAAAAATCAGCTGTTCATGTACGTTTTTGTAAAGACAACTTTGAATTGGATACTGCCTGCAGTTTAATCAAAGAAAAAGAAAATTATTATTTGAATTTATCTCTAAATAAGGGCATGATTCGATATATAAATGATCGATTTGTTGATGTTGAATTGGTAATGGGAGATCAAATTGGATTGAAAATTCCAAAATCCGCCATCACTACTAAAGAATTCTTTACAATTCCAAAAGAATTTTTTACAAAAGGTGGTGATTCCAGCAATCCTGGTTTAATGGTAAAACAAATCGTTGACGGCGTAGAAACCATGACATTAATTCATCCAACCTTATATTATGAAACCGATGAATATTATTATGTCGATAGTGAAGATATATCTGAAAACGACATTATTTTAAAAGCCGATTCATCTGCAACCTATACTGTTGGTACAGATAAGGGGTCATTAATGGGAGTTTATAACATTAATAAAGGGTATGCCGTTTTCAAACAAATAAATATTATTTATGAAAATGAATCTTATGCTATTGTAGAAACCAAAACAGCTTATGGTATTGCACTGTATGATCATATAGCATTGGATGCAAGTAAGGTAAAAGAAAACCAGTTAACAACAAAATAAGAGGTATTATTGTGATATTAGAAAATATAAATAACGTAAAAACAAATATCGAAACTGCATGCAAAAAATGCGGCCGTAATCCTAAAGATGTTACTTTAATCGCTGTTAGTAAAACAAAACCTGTTTCTTTATTGGAGGAAGCATATGAGACAGGCTGTCGAGACTTTGGTGAAAACAAAGTGCAGGAACTCTGTGATAAATATGAGGTTATGGAAAAAGATATTAAATGGCATATGATTGGCCATTTACAAACCAATAAAGTGAAATATCTTATTGGAAAAGCGGCATTAATCCATTCTGTAGATAGTTATAAACTTGCTTGTGAAATTGAAAAACAGGCCGCAAAACATGATTGTATCATGGATATTTTAATTGAAGTTAATATTGCAAACGAAGAAAGCAAATTCGGACTTGCCCAAGAAGAGGTCATTGAATTAGTTAAGCAGGTAGCCCTTTTACCTCATATTCGCATAAAAGGATTAATGACTGTAGCACCATATGTTGAGGATTCTGAGGAAAATCGTATGTATTTCCGCAATATAAAGCAATTATCTGTTGACATAGATAATCAAAACATAGATAATGTAAGTATGAATGTACTTTCCATGGGCATGACTGGTGATTATATGGTAGCAATCGAAGAAGGAGCTACTATTGTTCGTGTAGGGACTGGCATTTTCGGTGAAAGAAATTATATGAAGTAAGGTGGTATAAATAATGGGCTTAATGGATAAATTTTTAGATGTAATGAGATTAAATGACAGTGATGACGATGACGATTATGAATTTGCAAATGAAGAATATTATGACGATGATGATGACTATGAGGAACCTAAAAAAAGAAGTTCTCGTAGAGAAACAAAAGTAGAAGTAAAAGAAGAACCTAAGAAAACAGTTTCTAAAATTACTCCAATTGGAAAAACTCAGAAGAAACAGGTGGCTAACAATAGTATGGAAGTATGCGTAATTAAACCAACTACAATTGAAGATGAAATTGAGATCGTTGATACATTACTTTCAGGAAGAACCGTTCTTATCAATATGGAAGGTTTAAATCTTGAAATTGCACAGCGTATTATCGACTTTACATCAGGTGCTACATATGCAATGCACGGAAGTCTTCAGAAAGTATCAAACTATATTTTCCTTGCTACACCAAACGGTGTAGACATCTCAGGTGATATCCAGAATCTTATGGATGCATTTGATACAGGAAATAGTTTCACATTTTAGTCATGAATGAACAGGATTTATGTAAAAAACGTTTGTTAGATTTATCAAAACAGGCAGATATTAAGGGAATCGTTACTTTTAGCGGTTTCCTTAATTTAAATGAACTAAATATATATCATACTAACAAAACTTCCTATTATACAAAAACGGAATGTTTTGGTGGATATGATAGCGCCGAGCGTCAGATGATAGCTTTTATCCCTGATGCTTTTTGTTTTGATTTTCCAGGCAAACAGGATTATCCAATAAAATGTATTCATATCGTTCCTAAATATCCAAAATTTGCTGAAAAACTAACACACAGAGATGTCTTAGGTGCTCTTATGAATTTGGGGATTGAACGTAATCGATTAGGCGATATTTTATGTCTAGATGATGATTACTATGTATTTTGTGAGAACTCCATTTTTCCTTTTATCATGGGCGAATTAATAAAAATTCGACATACCATGGTGGAATTGTCAGAAGAAATCAATTATCGTCATTTACAGGCAAACATTCAGTTTGAAGAACAGTATGATATGATAGCCTCCAACCGAATTGATTGCATTATCGCAAAGGCATTTCATTTATCCCGTTCAGAAGCAGCAAATTATCTTGCTGCAGAAAAAGTATTTATAAACGGAAAATGTATTACAAACTGCAACCAATCCTGTGAAAATGGTGCCATTGTATCTGTTCGAGGAAAGAGTAGATTTCTATTCGAAGACTGTAATTCCACTAGTAAAAAAGGAAAATTACGCGTAAAATTTTCCTTTTATAAATAGTTTTATTTTAAGGAGAAACTATTATGAAGTTTAAAACCAATAAACAAATTTTGTTTAGTGTACTTTTTGTTAACATATTAATTTTTTTAGATCAAATAACAAAAAAAGTAGCCCAATTCTATTTGAAAGGAAATGAAGCAATTCCAATCATAAAAGATGTATTCGAATTAAAATATCTCGAAAACACAAGTGCTGCATTCGGAATGGATCCTATTTCTTTATTGCATAAAATTTTTAAATTTGAAATTTTTAACAATAATCCACAACTATATTTAAACGTTCGAATGGGATTCTTTTACTTGATAACCTTTTTGGTAATTTTAATCCTAATTAAAGTTTATACAAAAATTCCAAACGAAAAACGATTTATATTTCTCGATGTTGTTTTATTATTCTTCATTGCTGGAGCAATTGGAAATTTCATTGATCGAATCACACTAAAATATGTCATTGATTTTTTCTATTTTAAACTGATTGATTTTCCAATCTTTAATGTTGCAGATATTTATGTTACATGTGCAGCTTTTGCTATGATTGGACTTGGTCTGTTTTATTACAAAGATGAAGATTTTGAACAAATTTTTCCATCCAAACAGAAAGGTCTCAAACATGAAAATTGAAAGTTTTGAAGTACTGGAAGAGCAAGAGGGAGAGCGTTTAGATAAGTTTTTAAGTATTATTTATCCAGATACCTCTCGTTCTTTTTTTCAAAAATTAATAAAAGATTCCAGTGTATATGTAAATGAAAAAGCAGAAAAAGCCAGTTATCGCATGAATTTTGAAGATGTAGTAACTATTCATTTTCCAGATGCTGTGGAAACCACCATTGAACCAGAAAACATACCTTTGGATATACTATATGAAGATGATGATTTGCTTATTGTAAACAAGCCAAAGGGAATGGTTGTAC
>CAZDAP010000007.1:0-18679 GCA_964503585.1 uncultured Lachnobacterium sp.
TAAGCATACCGCCTAACCATCTTTCATTTACATAGTACATTCCGCAACGCTGCGCTTCTGTCTTAACTGCGTCCTGTGCCTGTTTCTTTGTTCCTACGAAAAGGATTGTTCCACCCTGTGCTGCGATGTCTGAAATTGCATCGTATGCTTCATCAACTTTACCTACAGATTTCTGTAAGTCGATGATGTGGATACCATTTCTTTCTGTGTAGATGTATGGAGCCATTTTTGGGTTCCATCTTCTTGTCTGATGTCCAAAGTGAACACCTGCTTCGAGTAACTGTTTCATTGAAATTACGCTCATTTTCTTTACCTCCATTGGTTAAAATCGTCCGCATATTTCTTTCGCCAAAGTAACCGACAAGCGTAATCGGCACCGGCTTTGACATCCATATGCGTGTTTATTGTTACCGACTATTATGAAAATAGCCTTTGGTATCATAACATACCAAAGGCTTAGTTGCAAGTATTTTCTTAACTTTTTTCAATTATTTTCTTATAATAATATCGCAGATTTCTTCATAGGTAGAACCTTTTGGAATTTGGAAGGTTCCGCTACCTATCAACGAAGCATATCCCTTATTTGCCAAATACGAACGAAAATCCTCTGCGTCTTCAATAAGCCCTGCCGCTAAGAGTTTTTCTGAAACATGTCTTGCTGCGTCATCATCATCAACTGTAACAACCACCATATTCTCGTCAACAGGAATCTGGACATCTTCTGTCGTCTGTGTTTCCACTTGAGATTCTGTTTCAGAAGTTGTTTCACTCTCCGTATTTACTGATGTATCTGTATCATCTTCTGTACTACTTCCCCAGAGACTATTCGAGTCTTCCGTATCCTCTGGCATAACCATACCGAGTTTCAACGCTTCTTTTATAATATATTCATCAGAAAGATTGTTGTTATGTATCACACTGGAAACTGTCATAATCAGAGTGGCAACAATCACACCAATTCCGACTCCTCGTAAATAATATTTAAGTTTCATGATACAATCCTAAGACAAGTCGAACAACTCCAAGACCGCAATTTAATGTTTTTGCTATCTCAACCTCGTCTTTTCCTTCCTTATATAGTAAAAGAATCTGCTCATTTTTATTCATTGCTATTTCTTCTTTTTCATCAGTTTTCGTTAAGATTTCTTCACTTTTCTCTTCCACTGATTCTACAACTTCAGGTGTCGCCATTGATTCTACCTTTGAAATGGTGTTTTCAATATCCATTTCACGAATCTGTTTTGACACCCTTTGCAAATCGCTAACCATATCGGCAGCTTCTGCCTGCTTATCATTTAGCATGCTATAAAGAAACATAATTTCGTTATGTGCATTGTTAATCTGTTCCAAAACTGTATCTGAATATTCACTTACTGCCATAATTTTTTTATTTGTTTCTTTTTCAAGACCACGCTGTGTTATTTCTAAAGATTCATCAATAATCTCTTCAACAGAATTCTCTACCTGTATTTTTACTTCTTTCAACTGTTTTTCTGCAATCAGTTTTAAATCCGCTTCGCTCATAAGAGATATCTGTTCCAAATCCTTTTGGGATAATCTTTCTGTAACAAAAAAACTTGCTGCGAAAATAACTACACCTATTATAATAAGCACTACTTCTGTTAATACCATAACATCTACCTTATTCCTCTAGATTTTTATATCAAATCCACCCGTCGTCTTTTTTACTACATGATCTTTTGGTGGTTCTTCCTGCTTTTGACCTTTCGGTTTCTTGCGGAAGAAATAAGCATTTTTCCCCTCTTCTCTTGCATCTGCATGTGTATCTGTTTTATCAGAATCTTCTGGAGTATTCACCTGACGGCGCTGTTCTTCTACTTTTTTTGTCACCTGTACTTGTGCATTTTGCTGCTCTACAACCGGCCGACTGTCCTGTTGATTTTTTAATACACCAACATCATCCGTTCTTTGTATAACACCGCTCATAAGTATCGGACTTATTGCCATAGGAACACCTCCTCTTAAAATGGAATTCTACCAATTGCTCCATCTATCTTCTTAAATCTACAGTAATTTATCTTCTCCTTCACATTGTATCCTAAATCGGATATGGATAGAGATACTCCTGGATAAATAGTTCTAGATACTGCAATATAAGAACGATCCGAAGCCATCATCTCCAGATGAATTTCTCTCATTTCTGCTCTAAGAGGTTCAATCTCCTCTTTTTTTGTTTTGTATTCAAGAGCTAACTGCTGAACATATAACAGTTTATCCTTTGGAAGCACTTCTCCACGTTTCAGCATTCCAGCATAGTTATCTATAATAACCTTCATATCTTCTAAATCTTTGCTTCGTTTTGAAACATCCTTACTGATTTCGATATATCGCTCTTTTTTCGCTGGATCAATTCCTACTTCTAATGTGGTAAAGGTACCCATCTCTGTACCCGCGTACTCTGTTTCAATACTTCTGCCAGCACGAATGGTGCCTCCGTTAATCAGACCTTTTCGTCCATGTACGCGAACCTCGCCAGTTGCAGAAATATCACTATTTAAAATGGCTTCGGCTTCCACAAAGCCACCAGCAAACACTTTTGCGTTTTCAATATATTTTGCCATAACATTGGTAGTTGCTTTTAAAACACCTTTATGCATACCATGAATACCCTGTTTTACAATAATCTGTCCGCCAGACTCCACATATGCATTTTCTACCACACCACCAATGATGATGTCACCTGTGGCACGAATATGAAAACCTGTTTTAACATTTCCAACCACTTCAACGCTACCATCGTATTCAATATTTCCAACCGAATTATCTACATCTGCTGGCACCTTAAATACATTTGATACAAAAACCTTTCCATTTAAAAAGTTTGCATGTCCTGTCACATCTGAATAAATTTCAGTTTTTTCTTCGTTTATGGAAATATTATTACCATACTCCAATTTTTCAGAACGTACCGTTCTAGGTTTTATTTCCTCACCAAATACATTTCTTCCAGATAACCCTGGATCTTCTTTATGTAATCTGGCAAGCAACTGTCCTTTTTGAATATGACTAATCGTGTTTAATTCTTTATAATCTACACTACCGTCTTCATTACGTTTAGGCTGAAGATTTTTATTTGTATTAAAAAAATACTCAATTCTAGCATCTTTTCCATGTACTGGTTGTTTTCCCACAGCCATTACATAATCCGTACAATATTTTCTGTCTGATAAAAAATCAGCAATCACATCCTGATCTAATCCAAAACGCACCTTACGAAAAGCCAAATCATTGATAATATCCTGCGCATTCATAACTTTGCCGCCACCAACTGATGGTGGATAGAATCTACAGGTTACTTTCATTTTATCTAACGAAATTTTTACATTAATTGCTTCACGAACTGGAATACCATCCCAATCTCCCACAATTACAAGAGAATCCTCTTTCGTATTAACCACTGCAGCATTTAATTCTCTTAAATCATATTTATCTAATTTGTTCACAGCTAAGTACTCTGTTACTTCTGAAATACTAAGCATCTGTCCACCTTCTTCTGGCGGATAGATATGAAGACATGCTATTTTATCTCTAAACTCGAGTTGGAAGTACTGATTTCTCATTCGTTAATCCCCATATTAATTGACTAAAATTTCCATATATGCGCCCATTTTTTTACGCATCTTTAAAAGTGCCTTTGTATGTAGCTGAGATACACGGGATTCTGATACCTCGAGCACAAGACTGATTTCTTTCAATGTCAAATCCTCATAGTAATACAGTTCGATTACGCGACGTTCTTTTTCTGTTAACAACTCTAAGGATTCCATTAATTTTTCTTTTAATTCCTGTTCCGCAACCACCTCTTCTGGTTGTGAAAAACGGTTTTTATTTACAGTTTCAATAACTGGTTCCTGTCCAGATTCTTCAAATTCACTTAATGATACGACATTCGTAACTTTAAGTTGTGATTGCCAACTGGTTAGTTCATCTTCTGAAACACCAAGTTCCTTGGCAATTTCTTCATCGGTCGCAGTTTTACCTGTTCGCATTTCTACCTGTTTGATTGCCTCATCTATCTTACGCTGACGCTGACGAACTGTTCGTGGAATCCAGTCCATCTTACGAATCTGATCCAGAATTGCACCACGAATACGAAGGCTGGCATAGGTTTCAAATTTGACATTTTTTGTTGTATCAAATTTGTCAATGGCATCGATTAAGCCAAATATACCATAACTAACCAAATCATCATATTCCACGTTATGACCTAAATACATGCTAAGACGACCCGCTACCAATTTTACCAACTGGGCATACGCCAGTATCAATTGCTCGCGAATCTCTTGCGTAGGTTTTTTTTGATATTCACTCCATAGTTTGTCCGTATCTACTGCTTTCATCTAAATCGCCCCAAATCCTTAGATTACTCTTCGTCATCTGAAGTTTCTTGTTGTGAATCTTCATCAGATTCACCCTCTGATTCTTCATTTTCAGAGTTTTCTGAATCATCTTCCTTTTTCTGTAATTTTATATCGCCCATAAAATGATCCAACACCATCTTTACAATGCCACCAAGTATCCAAAACACAAGCAAAATAACAAGTAAATGGATTAAAAATTCCATAAGCGGAATTTTATAGATGATTCCGAACAAACAATATACACTGCCTGCTAATAACATAACTATGGCTGGTACATCTTTTGTCTTCATATCCGTTCTCTCTTTTATAATTAAAAATTTTAAATAATTTTGTTCGTTTTCCCAACGGCTTTTATAAAAAATTCACCTGTTTCACAGTCCAAAGTTACAGTTCTTCCATAGTTAAGACCTGTATCCTCTGCGACTAGCGGAATCTGTAGTTCCTTTAACATTTTCTTCGCCTGTTGTGCATTTCTTTCGCCAACATGTCCGACATTTGACAACCCACTTACCTCGAACATCTTGGCACCGCCTGCTATTTTTGCCACCATGCGGCGTGGCGCAGCACCCTGTTTAATCATTCTGTTATATAATTCGCGAATGCCTGTATCCCCAAACTTCGCAATGTTTGTATTATTTCTTAACTGAGTACTGTCTGGAAGCATATAATGTACCATGCCACCAATTTTTGTAACAGGATCATATAATGTTAGCCCTATACAGGAACCGAGACCCAGAGTAATCAGTGAATCCGGTGCTTTTGCTACCTGCAAATCAGCCATACCGACTTTAATCACGTTCCCCATAAACTTCCTCGATTCTTAATTTATAATTCCCAATGCTTTTAATATCTTACCGTATGAATCCTGTTCTGGCATCAAGATGAAGTAACCTTGCATTTCTTTGTCATCGCCGAATTCTGTTTCAATAAATAAGGCATTATCGCCATACTGTCCAAACATAATCGCTGGAACACTTAAAATCGCAGCCGCCATATCCACAGAAATATATGGAACTGATGGTGCAATTCTCAAGTTTGTTAATGTTGCCAATGCAGACAAATATGATGCTGCAATAATATTTCCAATTTCTTTCAATGCAGATAAATCCATTTCGTCGAATGGTTCTCTGTAATTTACATCACGCATCATAAGTTTATTTACGATGATATGTGCTGATTCCATGTTCATAAGGAACATCATACTACCATCAATATCACCCTGTACTTCTAAGAAAATACCTACTACGGTTTCCTCTTCATCACAAATGGCTCCACCTAACTCAGAAGCTTCCATAAGTTCAACTTTTGGAACCTCCATATTTAAACGTGCACCCAACATCTGAGAAATGGCAGTAGTTGCATTTCCTGCACCTATATTACCAATTTCACGAAGCACATCCACGTACATATCATTTACATTGTCTAAGGAAAACTCTCCCATAATCCCTCCAAAATCATGTATAGTGAGGGTCATCCCTCACTATACATTTCTATTATTTAGTTCACTTCTTTTTCGTCTACAATTGCATTGATTTCAAACAATGAAATAAGTTCGTTGCCATTCTTACCGATACCATTGATAAAACTATCTTTACCAACCTGTTTTTCAACTTCTGTCATATTTAAAGTAATAACTTCACGGACTTCATCAACAATAATACCGATAGAACCCTTATCCTCTAACTTAAGAATAATGATACGAGATTTATCTGTAATTTCATCATCAGCAAGTCCCATTTTCTTACGAATACTCATAACCGGTACGATTTCACCACGAAGGTTAATAACACCCTTGAAATAACTCTGTGCTTTTGGAACTCTTGTGATTTTCTGCATACGTACAATGTTATCAATAAAATTAATATCAATACCGTATTTTTCATTGCCAATCTGAACAACAATATACTGTTTTGTTTCTACTTCCTGTGTTTCAACTCTTAATTCAGCCATTATATGCACCCCCGATTACATTAATGTGTTTGCATCAATAATCAATGCAACTTCACCATCACCTAAGATCGTAGCACCACTAATCAGCTTATTACCGTTAATGTATTTACCTAACGATTTAATAACGATTTCCTGCTGACCAATCAAGTCATCTACAACAAGACCAGCCTGCTGATCGCCACGTTTAACGATAACTACTGTAAGGTGTTCTGGATCATCTTTTGGTTCAACGTCCAATACTCTGTCCAAACGAACAAGTGGAATAACTGTATCACGAAGGTGAATAACTTCTTTTGCTTCAACATACTTGATATCAGATACAGGAACATCTTCGATACTTGTAATAGAACCAAGCGCAATCGCATACTGTTCTTCTCTAATCTTAACAAGCAATGCCTGAATAATAGCAAGTGTAAGTGGAAGTCTAACTGTAAATGTAGAACCTTCACCTAATTTTGTCTTAACTTCAACATCACCACCAAGTGCTTCAATGTTAGACTTAACAACGTCAAGACCAACACCACGTCCAGAAATATCTGTGATTGTCTTTGCCATGGAGAAACTTGGCATAAACAATAAGTTTACAGCTTCTTTCTGAGTCATTACATCTGCCTGTTCCTGTGTAATAACACCACGTTCAACTGCTTTTTTCTTTACAGCTTCTACATCGATACCATTACCATCATCACCTACCTGAATAATAACGTTGTTACCTTCCTGGTAAGCATTTAAGAAAATAGTACCTGTTTCTGGTTTGCCACGTTCAGCACGAACTTCTGCTGTTTCTAAACCGTGGTCAGCCGAATTACGAAGCAAATGCTGCAATGGATCACCAATCTGGTCAACTACAGTACGGTCAAGTTCTGTATCTTCACCAGTCATGTAAAGTTCCATCTTTTTATTTAATGTACGTGATAAATCACGAATCATTCTAGGGAATTTATTTACAACACTTTCAATAGGAACCATTCGAACCTTCATAACTGATTCATGAAGATTTGTTGTGATTCTTTCTAATGATTCTACATTTTCACGGAATCCCTGATTTGCAAAATTGCCGCCCTCTGATGAACTAATTGACACAAGAGAGTTCTTTGCAATCAAAAGTTCTGATACCTGATTCATAAGTGCATCAAGTTTTTCAATATCTACACGAATGGTGCGGTTTGTTGCAGGTTTTGCAGGCGACTGTTTCTTTGCTGTCTGCTGTGCAGGTGCAGGAGCCGCTGCTGGTGCAGCCTGTGCTGCTGGCTTTGGAGCTACTGTCTGTGCTGCTGGTGCTGGATCAACCGCAGCCTGTACAAGTGGCACTTCCTCTACTACATCTACTACATCTTCTACATCTTCTACAATTTCTATGATTTCTTCACCAATAACATCATCAATTTCAGAAACATCTTTTGCAGCTGCAATAATTTTATCTAAACTTTCATTGGATGCTACACAGAAACTAAAATCCAAATCAAATTTTTCATCTTCAATATCATGAGAACTTGGATGATTTGCAAAAATCTCACCATACGCTTCTACCGCACGGAATACTAAAAATGCTCTTGCTGCTTTTAATAAACATTCTTTGTTAACATATACTGTAATAGCATACACATGTTTTCCATCTGCCTGAGCCTGAGCAACTTCGTCTTTTTCTACATCTGTAAGCGTGATATTTATTTTGCTCTCAGCGGCTGGAACAGGTTCTTCTACTACTACAGGTGCAGTTTTCGCTGGTGTTACACCATTTGCTCTTGCAATGAAATCATTCAATTCCTTGATAATAATTTCATTATCTTCGGTTCCTTCATCAGAAGATTCCTTAACATTTTCCAGATACTGATCCAATGCATCCAAGCACTTGAATAAGAGATCGATCATTGCACTGTCAACAGAAATCTTATCACTACGAACTTCCTGGAATACGTTTTCCATATCGTGTGTAAGATGCTGCATTCTCTTAAATCCCATAGTACCAGCCATACCCTTCAAAGAGTGAGCAGCACGGAACACTTCATTAATTGTGTCCTTATTATCTGGTTCTTTTTCAAGTGTCATAATACAGTCACTTAAACTCTGTAAATGTTCACCACTTTCATCAATAAAAATCTCAAGATACTGACTTACATCCATTCTACTTTACCCCCACGCGTTTTGTAATTGATTCAGCAACTTTCTCAAGCGGAACAACCTCATCTACAATTCCTGATTCTTCGATTGCTTTTGGCATACCATATACGATACATGTTTCTGCATTCTGCGAAATAACATGTATTGGTTTATGATGACCAAGTGATAGAATTCCGTTCGTTCCATCTGCCCCCATACCAGTTAAAACTACACAAACAACCTCATCATATCCAGATTTTGAAAGAGAATCATATGTAATATTTGCACATGGTCTTAATCCGCCAATTGCAGGCATAGTATTAAGTTTAATCTTGTGGCTTCCATCTGGACATTTTACAACCTCCATATGTTTGCCACCTGGTGCAACATAAATATGACCTTTTTCAAGCTTATCTCCATCTTCTGCTTCTTTTACAGCAATCTTACTAACTTCGTTTAAACGTTCCGCCATAGATTTTGTAAAACCAGCTGGCATATGCTGTACCAAAACCATAGGTGCATCCAAATTCTCTGGGAGATATGGAATAACACTCTGTAGCGCTTTTGGTCCACCAGTTGAACTAGCCAATGCAATCAACTTATTCTTACCAGTAGTCTTCAAACGTTTAAAGTTAGCTGCAACATTCGCTTTTGCAGGACTGCTTGCCCCACTCAATGCTGCACTTGCGGATGATGCTCCTGCAGATGCAGTAGATGTTGTTGCTCTAGTTGAAGTTCTAGAACTTGTTCTTGCTAAAAGACGACTGTTTAAAACAGCATTCAATGTATCAAGAAGTTTTTTCTTAAACTCTTCACCCTTTGCCTCTGAGATATTCGTTGGTTTTGTTACAAAGTCGATAGCACCACGTTCCAATGCTAAAATAGTTACTTCTGCGTCCTTTGTGGTCAAAGTACTAACCATAATAACATTTGCCTTGATATTATCTTCCTGTAATTTTTCCAGTAACTGAAGACCATCCATGCGAGGCATATTAACGTCAAGAACTACTCCATCATAAGTTGTAGTTTTTAATTTTTCATATGCTTCGAGGCCATCTCTACAAGTATCTTTTGCCTGAAAATTACTATCTGTGTTGATTATATCACAGATAACTCTTCTCATGAGTGCAGAGTCGTCGACAACCAAAATATTTTTCTTCATTATTTCCCATTCTCCTTTTTCCTTAACATTCTATCCTCTTCAAAAACATATTGAACAATCAAGTCACGCTCTTTCAAGTTTTTAAACAAAAATTTTCCTCGAACAATCCATCTATCTTGCATATTTTCTACTGGAACACAGGAAATGACGTCTGTAACCAAGTAAAACATACGATCAACTTTGCTATTTGACAAAGGAAGAAGCGATAATAGTTTCGTCCCTATTTCTAATGGTTCTGATGCAATAAAACGAATACCTCCACCACTTAAATCCTTTGTACGTGCCAATCTTTTCTCCACAAAATACTCAGGTTTACAAATCTCATCAAATAAATCTTCCGCAGTTTCCAATTCGGCTACCTCATCTGTTATTTTGAAGTAGGAAAAATCAATTAGACAATTCAATCGAAAATATTCACGCCTTTGAAACTTCTTTACTGGTGTTGTTAATGTCACCAGAAACAGCAAGAAGCTTCCTCTTTTATAACGGTCTACGATAGACGCTTCACATGTATATATCCCTTTACTCGAATAAAAATAAAATTGAAACTCTGTTCCATTTTGAAACAAAATCATCTTTCCTTGATCTGTTGGAATTGTAATCTCAATCATTCCATCATCCATAATATCAAAAACGCTACTTTTATACACTTTTTGATTATTCTGATGAAGATGTTTTATATCAATTTTATCACCAGGTTTGATAACATTATTAAACATTTCTCTCTCCTAATACTATTTTCTATTATTTAACAACTGCGAGAAAATCTGCGCAATCCCTTTTCTCATTGGGGCTGAATGATGTGTTCCCTCTAATAAGTTGGTAGTTAATACCTCAAATGCCTTTGCAGAATTTGAATTTGGCACATGAATGGAAACTATCTTCTGCTGTCGTACAGCACGTTCCAACTCACTATCCTGTGGAATCATACCAAGATAATTGATATTTCCATTCAAAAACTGTTCTACTACTGATTTTAATTTATCATACACCATTTGTCCATCTTCAATCGATTGTGCACGATTTGCTACAACATGAATCGTTGTACCACCCTGAATAAAATTCGGACTACGGTATAATGCTTTCAACACAGAGTATGAGTCTGTCAAAGAACTTGGGTCTGGGGTAGTTACAAGAATAACCTCTGGACTTGCAAGTACAAATTCCAACACTTGATCCGAAATACCTGCACCAGTGTCAATAATAATCACATCTGCCAGTTCATTCAATTCGCCAATGCTCTTTACCATGCACATAATCTGTTCACGAGACAGATTATTCAACCCAATTACTCCATTACCACCAGATATAAACCCAATATCCATAGGTCCTGTGGATATAATTTCTCTTATATTTTTTCCTTGGAACAACAAACTGGAAAGATTAAATTTTGGAACAACCCCAAACATAATCTCAATATTTGCTAACCCAAAGTCCGCATCTAAAATAACAACTCTATTTCCTTTTTTTCTAAGTTGAACTGCCAAATTTATTGCTACATTTGACTTTCCAACTCCTCCTTTACCACTTGTAATTGTAATTACTCGGGCGGGCTTTATATTATTTTGATTCTTCGCTTTGATCACATTGCGAAGCTGTTGTGCCTGGTCCATACTACTTTCCTCCCAATAACTGCTTCACAACTTTCTGAGTATCAAACACTTCTATATCATCTGGAACATTTTGTCCAGTTGTTACATAGGATAAATCTGCATCAGCATACAATCTTATGTTGAGCAAATTGCCATAAGAACTAGTCTCATCTAATTTTGTAAAGATAAGTTTGTAATTTGCCATTTCGTTATAGATATCTACAATATCTAACAAATCATTATATTTGGTAGTTGCACTCAATACCAAATATACTTCCTTACGATATTCTTCGCTTACACCATCCAGCAAACGCTTTGTATCACTTCTCTGCTGTTCATTCTTATGCGAAAATCCTGCTGTATCAACAAAAATCAAATCATAATCCTTGTATTTTTCTATTTCTTCATTAATCTCTGCCACAGAGTACACAATTGACATTGGTGCATCTAAAATATTCGCATACACACGAAGTTGTTCTGTTGCTGCTATACGATATGTATCCGCTGTTATAAATGCAACTTTACGATTATATTCAACTTTATATTTTGAAGCAATCTTTGCAATCGTTGTTGTTTTACCTACACCTGTTGGTCCGATAAAAAATACGACATTTGGCTTTTTCCCGGAAAGTTCTATGGTCTTAGGCTGACCAAATTTAAGTACAAGTTTCTGATAAATGTTTGGCAGAATTAAATCCACATTATTACCTGGACGGGTGAATTTTTCTACTTCATCCATAATCTGATTTACATATTTTTCATGTACCTCATTCTTTAATAGTGTATTATACACCATACGAACAAAATTCATTTCCTGAGATGATGGCTTTGTTTCTATCTCTTCATGTACGTTATTCGATAATTTTTGTTCTAATAACTCAGACAAATTATCCAATCTTTCCTTAAACTCCTTTTCGGTCGTATAGGCATGCTCTGAAACACTCGCTTCGTTAATTGGTGGAAAACTCTCTGTTCTTGATTTGGTATCAAACGCCTCTTTTCTTACCTCTTCACGTGCAGGAGTACGCGTAGGCTGTGGAATGGCAATCTCTTCATCCGCAGCAAGATTAATATTCTCACGCCCTTTTGTATATGCTGTCTTTGTATTATTCATAGAAGTTGAAAAAGATTCTTTTTCTTCAATGGCCGCAGTTACTTCATATGTTGAAGACGCAAAAAAACGCAAGAATCCTTTCGGTTTCACTTCTTTTACATTCATAATAACGGCATTAGGTCCAAACTCTGCTTTTGCCTTTTCAATGGCTTCTTCTTTTGTTTTTCCCTGAAATTTATTAATCGTCATTTATACTGTCACCATCCCAACTGATTGTAATTCTACGTTTGATTCTACCTCATTATAAGAAATAACAATCAAATCTTTAAAGTAGTCTTCAGTAAGTTTTTTGAAATACATACGCACGATTGGCGACGTAATAATAATTGCACTCCTACCTAAACTCTCTAATTTTTGAATCTCTGTTTCTACAGAATTCATAATTGCTCTTGTCTTTTCAGGGTCCAATGTTAAATAAGCACCCTGTTCTGTCTGTTTCACAGAAGACATAATTTCCTGCTCAATCTTTGGATCTAGTGTAACGACACTAGTCACTTCATTTGCAGGGAAATATTTATTAGAAATCGCACGCTTCAATGCCTGACGCACGTATTCTGTCAACACATCGGTATCTCTGGTTCCTGTAGCATGATCTGCCAAGGTTTCAAAGATTGTAAGCAAATCTCGAATAGAAATGCCTTCGGAAAGTAAATTCTGTAATACTTTCTGCACATCCCCAAGTCCAAGCATCTTTGGTACCAATTCGTCCACAAGTACAGGGTTTGATTCCTTGAGATTGTTAACAAGATTCTGGGTATCCTGTCTGGTAAGGAGTTCCGCAATATGTGTACGAATAATCTCGGTAAGATGTGTTGCTATAATAGAAGGAGCATCTACTACAGTATAACCAAGACTCTCCGCTCTTTCCCTCTGACTCTCTGTAATCCAGATAGCTGGTAAATGGAAGGAAGGTTCAAACGTAGGAATACCTGTAATCTCCTCTTCTACATATCCTGGATTCATAGCCATGTAGTGATCAAATAAAATCTCACCTTCTGTGACCTGAATACCTTTTATCTTAATAATATACTGGTTTGGATTCAACTGAATATTATCTCGAAGTCGAATAATCGGAACAACTGTACCCAGTTCTAACGCTATCTGACGACGAATCATAACTACTCGGTCAAGAAGGTCTCCACCCTGATTTACGTCAGCAAGTGGAATAATACCATAACCAAACTCTAATTCGATTGGATCCACCTGTAACAGTGAAACCACGTTCTCTGGTCTTCGAATCTCTTCTGCTTCTGTTTCTGGAGCAGAAACTTCGCTTTCGATTTCCTTTTCTCCAATATTCTTTTCCAATGTACGTGCAGCAACAATGAAAAGCACACCCATACCAATAAACAGCCACCACTGTAATGGAGTAAATATACCAAGGAAAATCATTACTGCGCCAACCATATAAAGAACTCTAGGTATACCAAAGAGCTGTTTTATAATACCTTCTGTAAAATCTGCATCCTTTGAACCCTTCGTTACAAGAATACCTGTTGACAAAGAAATAAGAAGAGAAGGAATCTGTGAAACCAATCCATCACCGATAGTAAGAATACCATATTGCATAATGGCATCGCCAAATTCCATACCTTGGTTCATAACGCCCATGATCGTACCACCGACCAAGTTGATAACTGTGATGATAAGACCTGCAGTCGCATCCCCTTTTACGTACTTGGTAGCACCATCCATAGCGCCGAAGAAAGCAGATTCTTCCTGAATCTTGTCACGACGCTCTTTTGCCTGTGCATCTGTAATTGCACCTGTATTTAAGTCTGCGTCAATCGCCATCTGTTTACCTGGCATAGCATCCAATGTAAATCGAGCAGTTACTTCCGCAATACGTTCCGTACCTTTATTGATAACCATGAACTGAATCAAAATTAAAACAATAAATACGATAGCACCTACGACAATATCATTACCACCTACGAATTCTCCGAAAGTAGCAACTACGTTACCTGGATCTCCAGTAAGAAGAATCAATCGTGTAGAAGATACGTTTAAGGAAATTCGGAAAATAGTAGTAAATAACAAAAGAGTTGGGAAATAAGACATATCCAACACTTCTTTTACAAATAAAACATTAAACAAAATAACCAATGCTATACCCATGTTAATGGCAAGCATTACGTCTAAAAGCAAGGAAGGAATAGGAACAATAAAGAATAAAATCGCAGCCAACAAATATAAACCAACACCTAAATCTGCTGACTTGAACATCTTAAGCATATTCTATTCCTCCTTTCTTTGCTAAATAATTAAATCTTAATTTATTTTTATGACTGGTATACCATTGCGAGCACTTCCGCTACCGCCTGATATAACTCTGGCGGAATCTCTGTACCAACATCTACATTGTGATAAAGCATTCGCGCCAATGGTTTATTTTCTACAATAGGAACTTTATTTTCCTTAGCAATTTCTTTAATTTTCTGTGCTAAGAAATCTTCACCCTTCGCCACTATTACTGGCGCTTTACTCACCTGCGCATCATATTTTAAAGCAACCGCAAAATGCGTAGGGTTGGTGATAACAACATCAGCTTTCGGTACATCCTGCATCATACGTCTTTGAGATGCTTCTCTCATCTTCTGTCTGATACGACCTTTAATCTGAGGATCACCTTCTGTATTTTTGTATTCATCTTTTACTTCCTGTTTAGTCATCTTCATTTCTTCACTAAACTTCCATTTCTGATACAGGAAGTCAGCAAATCCAATTACAACAAAGACGATACTTATCTCTAATCCAACATCTAAAATGATTTCTCCAACCAGAGCAATTGCCTGTTCTAGAGTAATCTCATATAGTATAAATAAATTATCGGCTTCTTCTTCTAATTTGGTATAAACAATATAAACTATAATACCAACCTTAAATATAGATTTTACCAATTCAAACAAGGAATCCTTAGAAAATATTCTCTTAAAACCATTAATCGGATTAAATTTTGAGAACTTTGGCTCCATAGTTTTTGCTGAAACCTTCCACCCTACCTGATATACGGTTACAATAAAAGTAACTACAAAACCAAAGAGGAAAAAAGGCCAAACCATCATGAACATTTCAACAAATGCATTATTCAGCATCCCTGCTACCGCAGTAGTAGACAATCCTGCCTGATTGACTTCTGCAAATTCTGCCATTCTGCCTATCGTCCAATCAAAAACACTTATCATTCGCTCGCCCACATAGCCAATAAAGATTTTCAGTGTTAAAAACAAAACAACTAAAGCAATTCCTTCTGTCAAATCCTTGCTCTTTGCAACCTTACCCTCTTTACGAGCATCATCTAATTTCTTCTGGGTTGCAGGCTCTGTCTTTTCACCGCCTTCGCCATCAGCGAACCACTGCAGATTATATGGTAATATAAGTTTTTTCTCATATTTATCGTCAATACATGCCTTCAATGAACAAAACCACCATCTTCTGTATTTCTTCAAATACCATATTTGCAATACTTGGGAATAAAAATATTACTAAAAATAATACTACATACCCAACTAAGATTTTAAGCTGAATACCAATAGAAAACATATTCATCTGTGGTGCAACCTTTGCCATAACACCCAGCACACAGTTCATAATCATAATAACTGCAAATATCGGCAAAAAAATACGAAATCCTATGACAAACAAATCCGTCATATATGTAATCATGGAAACCAGCAGACTATCCCACTCGAACTCTGCACCACCAATTGGTACAACATAGAAAGAATCGCACACCGCTCGCAAAATATAATGATGTGTATTTGTCGCCAACATAAAAGCAAAAATCAAATAATAATACAGGTTACCTGTTGCAGTCATCTGTATATTCATATCTGGATTAAATTGCTGAGCCATGGACAAACCAATATCCATATCTATGATATTACCTGCAAATACAACAATAGAATTACAGATATATGCTGCAAAACCAATTAGCAAACCTGTAATTCCCTCTTTTAGTACTGCCACACCAAACCCAACAACACCTGCATATTCCAGTTCTGGGTGTGGCACTACATTGTATAGAATAAGTGCCGTAAAAAAGGATAACCCTATCTTCGCCTGTGCTGGCACACCACTCTGTCCAAAGAATGGGGCCACATAAACAAATGATGCGATTCTAACTAAAATCAATAATATATATTCATAATCAATTAACGAAAAATTCAATTCTATCATAGCTTATCACATACTCGTATAGTAACTAAAATTAGACCATAACGTCTGCATAAACTCGATTATAGTATTCAAAATCCATGAACCTGCTAACATAAGCGTGACAAATACTGCAAGTATCTTTGGAATAAAGGTAAGGGTCTGTTCCTGAATGGATGTAACAGTCTGAAAAATACTAATAACCAAACCCACAATCAAGGATACTAACAATAACGGCGCAGAAACAATTATAATCGTAAAAATTGTATCTCGTGCTATATCTAATACCGCATCCTGTGTAATCATCTAACTTCACTCCTTAATAAAACGTTTGAACCAAGTTGGCTATTAATAGGTTCCAACCATCTGCCAACACAAATAATAAAATTTTAAATGGTAACGATATAGTAGTTGGCGGTAACATCATCATACCCATTGACATAAGCACGGAAGATACCACCATATCAATCACAATAAATGGGATGTAAATCAAAAATCCCATAATAAACGCTTGACGAAGTTCACTAATAATAAACGCTGGAACAACTGTAGTAAATGGAACTTCATCATAGGACTCATAGGTTTCACCCGAAATATCAATAAACAATTCCAAATCCTTCGTCTGCGTATGCTTTTCCATAAACTCGCGAAGAGGAATTTGTGCTAATTCAAATACTTCATCCGTAGTAATTTCCTGTCTATCTAATGGCTCAATCACTGTAGTATTAATTTCTTCAAAGGTTGGCCACATGATAAAAAATGTTAAAAATAACGCTAAACCTATCAACACCTGGTTTGGTGGTGCTGTTTGTGTACCGATTGCCGTTCGCAGGAAATGCAGTACAATAATAATTCTGGTATAGGATGTCAGCATTATCAAAATCGATGGTGCTAACGAAATAATCGTTAACAACAAAAGGATACGAATCGGAGCTGACAAGGTGCCATCTTCACTATCTGTATCTACTGTAAGATGGATTCCATCCACACCATCTGTGCTATAATCCGCATCATCTTCTGTTTCTGCCGCATACACCATAGTAGGAGTAGCAAATGTATATGCAATTGAAAAGAACAAAACACATACTGCAAATATTACTGATACAATGCAGTAAAATTTCTTTACTTTACTCATAAAACTACCTATTTCTTGGACATCTTGTCCTTTAATTGTCCGAATATCTCTTGGAAAGACTCACCTGTAATTGCTGTTTCTGGAATCTCATTCATAAAAGACAAATCTGTAAGTTGATCCTCAGAAAGAGTTGCGAGAAGATGCATCTCATCCTTACCGATTGCAACAACCAAATACTCTGTTCCAGCCTTCAACAAACAAATATTTTTATTTTGTCCAGCTGAAATCGTCTCAATAATTCGCAAATTCTTACTATGTAAATGCCCCTGCTGATATTTTCCAATCCAACGAGTGGTCAGATATGTAATCACAAGCACAAAGACAAAGATAAGCAATGCAACTATAAGTTGCAAAAAACTTTCCAAAGAAGCTGATAACATTAAAAATCTCATATTAACCCACTACTTTTTTCACTGCTTCTAAAACTCTATCTGGCTGGAATGGTTTAACAATAAAATCTTTTGCACCAGCCTGAATAGATTCAATAACCATTGCCTGCTGACCCATTGCAGAACACATGATAACAGATGCGCCTGCATCCAATTCTTTAATGCCCTTAAGAGCCTGAATACCATCCATTTCTGGCATAGTAATATCCATAAGAACTAAATCTGGTTTTAATTCTTTATATTTCTCAACTGCAACTGCTCCATTTTCTGCTTCGCCGACAACCTCATATCCATTTTTAGATAAAATATCTTTAATCATCATTCTCATAAAAGCTGCATCATCGCAAATTAAAATTCTTTTTCCCATTTATATGCTCTCCTTTAACTATTGCTGTGTAAGAGGTACAGAATTTACAATCTCAGTAATACGTACACCAAAACTTTCCTCAATAACAACAACCTCACCTTTTGCAACATACTTTCCATTAACTAACACATCAATTGGTTCACCAGCAATCTTATTCAATTCAATAATCTTTCCAGGACCAAAATCAAGGATATCCGCGATAGATTTGCTAGTTCTACCTAATTCAACTGTAACCTCAAGTGGAACATCCATAATTAAATTGATATTTTCTGGCTGATATACACCAAGTGGAACATTACTAAAAGCACCAAACTGTGCAGGCTGAACATTTAC